>JAJDHD010000075.1 GCA_030266015.1 Christensenellaceae bacterium OttesenSCG-928-K19
TATTCTTCTTGGCATATACAGGAATATCGGAAAGAGAAAAGATGCTTTTGATTGGCGGAAATTTTGGATCGGGATATTAAAGGGGATCGTAGCCATTGCGTTTATTTTCTTGTTGACGGCTGCGCTTACTGGTTTTCCGTATTCATTCAATGCTGCAGTAAATAAATTCGGTGCAAGTCTTGGAGAGTTTGACCTGTCTGTTGTTTCGGTAGTAGTGGTGTTCTGCTTTTGCATTGGATTGATTATATCGTGGGCGTTGAGCGTGTTTGATAAAATGAAGGATATATTTGGCAAAGCGGGGAAATAAGATGGACAACACGAAGCTGACAGAAAAGGTAATGGAGCATGAAAAGGTGATTGCAAAACAAGGGTCGGAAATCAAAACTCTTTTTGAAAACCAAAAGAGCATAAAAGACCTCACTGAGAGCACGCACAGTTTGGCTACGGTAGTTAATGTGTTGGTAGAAAAATTCGGTCTCACTCCGATCAGTACACCGGAGCAGGATTTGGCGGCGATTATGAACAAATAGGCGTATTAATAATATTGTCAAAGCCGAGGCGTGGATTGAAACGCGCCTTGGCTTTGTTTTGTTTCAGTTATGGTAGGATATCGTTATGGACGAAAAACGATACATCAAGTGTACTGAAAAACCTGTTTTGCACAGGCGGACGTCTAAAACGCCCGCGAACGCTCCGCAAGTTTATGTATGTCCCATATATGAAGCTGTTCTTATTGTGTACTCTGATGGTACCTATAAATGGGATTAACCATACTTTTACTGCGACAGGGAGTAGCGCTTATATTGCCTGCCCCTGCTGTTTCAATTCGCTTCGCCTGTGGGCGCAGATATCACAGTTGCATTGCAGGTTTTCGAGAGCGTCTTTGCCCAGCGAAAGAAACGTTTCCACAATCCCGGCGTCCAGTTGCGTTCCCGCGGCGTTCCGAATAATATCAACAGCTTCGTCGATCGACTTTGCCGGGCGGTACGCCCTGTAGGTGCGCAGCGCAGAAAAGGTATCCGCCACCGCGATGATCCTCGATTCCAGTGGAATATCGTCGGCGGAAAGCCCATAATAGCCTTTTCCGTCCATCCGCTCATGGTGATACAGTATCCAGTCGCCTAAATCATCGAACAGTGTGCCTTCCAGCAGCTTTTTTCCTTCTTTTGGGTGCATTCGCATGATCATCCATTCTGCTTTTGAAAGATGGCCATCTTTGTTGAGTATCCTGTCCGGTATCAATATTTTTCCGATGTCGTGCAGCAGCGCCGCGTTTTTCAGCTTAGATACATCGACGCGGCTTTGGCAGGACATTCGGCTTATGATTGCCTCTACAACCACGTGGACATGGTGTGAGTGTCCCTGGGTATATTCGTCTCGGGTGCCAAAAATATTTGTGCAGATTTTCAGTACTTCATCGTTCTGCTTTACGCAAGCGAACTCGTTCATGCCATTTCTTCTCCGATCACTCGTTGTCTTGCGGGGCTCTCTTGATTTCAAACACATTGATCACTTTGGGATCGGGGCAGCAAAAAAGGCACCGGCCATCTTCCCCGCCGGGCGGCCTGCCGTCATAGCGCATTATATCGACATACGGAAAAGCAACGTGCATTGCCATAGGACACAGTTCGCCCCGCTGCGTGCCAAAATCAAAGCGGTCACCAACCTTATGCGCATAATGGCACCGGCCATCTTCCTTTTTGTCCACCAGTGTGATCGTAATTTTCGGCCTGCTCACGTGTAGTCTACCCCGCCCCAGTAAATTGTTTCGCGCAGCTCGGCGTCGCTTCCGAGCCCCACGCCTTTCATTGCCCACTTCTTGTACTCCGCGAAGCCCGTCCGGTCGATGATATAACCGATGTGCTCCTTGCCGCCCGGCGCGGAGGTATCGATATACTCTTTTACATACCCATAGGTATTCAGGATGATTTTTACGATGCTGTCTTCATCCACCCATTTTATAAAATCTTCGCCCAGCCGGGGATTCTTCTTGCCCGTCCGGCCCATCAGCGTCAGGCGGTAATATTGCTCGCTGCTGCGCGTCCATGCGCGGGTAGGGCAATTTATGACGCACTCTCCGCAGCCGATACATTTCGCGTGGTTGCGCTCCACCTTGAAGTTAACGGTTTTCAGCGCTTCCACCGACTTCTTTTTACACGCTTTGACGCACGCCTCACAGTTTACGCAGCGGCCTTTGTCGTACTGCGGCAGCGTCATGCCTATGACGCCGAAGTCGTGCATGCGCACCTTGGCGCAGTCGTTGGGGCAGCCTGTCAGCGCGATCTTGAAATGCAGGTCGTTCGGGAATATCGCGCCTTCCACCCGCTTGGCAAATGCCGTGGTGTCGTAGCAGGCATAGGGGCAGACGCAGTTTCCGATGCACGCGGTGATGTTGCGCGTACCGGACGACGGATACCCTCCGTCCTTTGCCTGTTGGTTGATATGAAGGCCTTCTATCAGCGGCTGGAGCAGCTCGTTTACTTTGGGGATATCCCCAAACGGGATATCGGGGATCTCAAATCCCTGCCGGCTGGTGATATGCACGGTGCCATTGCCGTATTCTTTCGCGATCTTCGTGACCGCCGCCAAAAGTTCGGCGTTCATGTGTCCGCCGGGCACGCGCACGCGTGAAGCTGTAAGGTACCGCTTCTTGGTGATGCGAAACGCGTTTTTTTTCAGTTTCTTTGTATTCATATCCATTGCGCAACCTCTTTAATCTATCAGTGTTTTTCCCTTGAGATAAGGGAACACCGGCCCGTCCAGACACACGTAGGAATCGTCTATCTTACAGTGTCCGCATTTGCCTATGCCGCAGCACATCTTGCGCTCGAACGATACCCAGATATTTTCCTCGGAAAATGTGGATTCCAGCAGCCCTTTCGCGCAAAAGTGCATCATGACGGGCGGACCCACAACGATGACCGCCGCTTCCTTCTTGTTTTTCACCTTCAGTTGGGGGATATGCTCTGTTACCAGGCCGATCTGGCAGGAGTTATCCGTTTCTTCCGCGAAGTCCACGGTGAGGATAACGTCCATCGTCTGCTTCCATCGGCCAAAATCTTCCAAAAACAGGATATCCGACGGGCTTTTGAACCCGGCCAGCAGCGTCATGCCCTGCACTTCATCCGGATGGCCGGAAAAGTAATCCACAACCCCCTTCACAGGCGAGAGGCCCGTGCCGCCCGCTATGATAACCAGCTCTTTTCCCTTGTAATCCTCCACATCAAAGCCGTTGCCGTACGGGCCGCGCAGCAGCAGGTTTTCGCCTGCATACTTTTCAAATATCTCGTTTGTGACACGCCCAACGCGGCGTATCGTGAAATCGACCGTGCCATCGCCAATGCCGCTGACGGATATCGGCGCCTCGCCGAACTTGGGCAAAGATACCTCAAAAAACTGACCGGGCTTCAATTCGCCGCTGTATTCCATGCGGAATGTATATTCGATTGCGGTGTGGCGGGTCACTTGAAGCACATGCGATGAAAAGGGGACATACTCATTTCTCGTCATTTACCGTTACCTCCTCCATGCCCTGCTCCAGCTTGTTTATGATCGTGGAAAACGAGATGTATTCCGGGCATACATCGTCGCACCGGCCGCAGCCTACGCACATATGGTAACCGAACCGCTTTTTGTAATCGTAGACTTTGTGCAGCGCTTTAAAGCGCATGCGCTGGCCGTTGCCCTGCCGGTAGGATGCACCGCCCGCCACATCGGTAAAGCCGTCCACCATGCACGAAGCGTGTACGCGTCGTCGTTCACCCGCCCAGCCGTTGTCCGTGTAATGGATATCCTGCATCGTAAAGCAGGTGCAAGTGGGGCAGGAAAAGTTGCACCGCCCGCAGTTTATACAACGCGTGTCGTACTCTGTCCACATATTTGAATCCATAACGTCAAGCGACAGGTTTTCGGGTATGCGCACATGTACATCCGTATCTGTCACATAATCGGGCGTTACGGTCGCGCTGCTTTGTGCGGCGCTTTCAAAGTCCGCCGTCCAGCCGTCAAACTTGTTGTCCACATGCACATTGCCTTCGTCTAGTTTTATGTACGCGTCGTAGTTTTGTGAAATGTTCGTTCCCATGTCCACGCAAAAGCAGTTTCGAAACGATTTCTCACAGCCCATCAGAATAAACCTGGCGTTTTCGCGCAGGCGGGCGTAATAATAATCGGCCGGCCCGCTGTTCAAATAGATTTCATCAAACACGCGCAAGGCGTGCAGGTCGCAGCTCCGAAGAAAGATAATAGCGCTTTTTTCCTTTCCATCCGCTTCCTTTACGCTGTTTTCCGTGAAGTAAAACAGCGTCTCGCAGAGCGGCAGGAGCGCTTCCTTGAACGTGAACGAGGATTTTTCATCAAATACGATATCACCGATACTTTTTACCGCGCCATAGCGGATGCTGTCCTGTCCTGAAAATTCCGACTGTCCGGCATAGCGGACGGGCGCGAAGATAATTGCGTCCCCGCCCCACTTTTTCAGTATGGCGTCCATGTCTTTCGTTTTTAAAACATATCCCATTGTCAATCCCTCTTTCGTGAGATAATAAAGTATGGCAGCGCAACGATCACGATGCCGCCAGCCATATTACCCAGTGTGGAAAGCAATATATTATAGAAATACCCGCCCATCGAGACGGCCGCGCCCGCGGGGCTGAGCATACCCGCCGTCAGCAGCGTCATATTGGCGATGCTGTGCTCAAAGCCCGTGGTGATAAACGCGAACAGACACCAGAATACCATAATAAGCTTCGCGGCGTCCGACTTTGTGCGAAAGGTCATCCACACAGCCAGGCATACCAGCGCGTTGCACAGCATACCCCGAAAAAACAGCTCCCCCGGCGGCAGGGACATCTTGACGGCGGTGCTGCTGGCAATAAACTCCGCCGTATCTCCGGATAGCAGGCCCGTGCCAAAGAAGGCCAACGCAAGCAAGGCCGCACCCAACCAGTTGCCGATGTAGCATACGGCCCATAATTTAGCGGTGTCGCCCCATTTGACGCCGCCCGTAAGTGAGCCCGCCGCCATAACGAGGTTGTTGCCCGTAAAAAGTTCCGCGCCCGCCATTATGACCAGTGAAAGCGCGATGCCGAAGGCCGCGCCCATTATGATTTTTGTATACGGCTGCCCGGAAAGCTGTCCGCCTATCGTGAAAATCAGCAGTATCCCGAATCCCACAAATACGCCCGCCAGCATGGACGAGAGGAAATAGCCCGCCGGGTTCTTTTTCAGCAGCCCGGATTTTACGCTTGCAGCGCCTGCCATTGCCATAAAATCATCGCGAAACATATCGTACCTCCCATAAAATCCTCTTTTATTCTAACCCGGCGGGTGCAATTATGCCGTGAGATATCTCACGATCCATGAAAAAAGTCTGACAATCTATCCATGTCAGGGATGACAAACGCCTGCCCGGCAGACTTCACGAATCCGTTTTCTCTTAATACCTTGAGCTGGCGCGATACCGTCTCCCGTTTCTGGCCGAGCATGTCCGCCAGATAAGTCACGCTCAGGTCAAGGTCGATGGTTGTGCCATAAGCACCGTTCACGCCGAAATCCACTGCCAGTTTATACAATTTAGCTGCCAGCTTTTTTTCGCCAACCACAGAGTTGGGCGTATTTTTCAGATGACGTTGCAAACGACTTATTTTGCTGTTGGCGGCATCGAGTACTGCCCTGACAAGTGGGAAATCCTCCGACATCGCGCGAAGGAAATCCTGAACGGGGATGCACAACACGAAGGATTCTTTGAGCGTTTCGCATCCGGCGTCCGACAGATCGACAGAAAGAGCGCCTCCATTTATGACCGCGCCAGCTCGAAGCAGCATCAATATCTTCTTTTCGCCGCCCGCACTCGTTTTATATACGGAAACAGCGCCGTCCGCAAGCATGTATACGCTGGATTGCTCCTGTTTTTCGTGCAGAATCACCTGCCTGCGCCCAAATTCTTTCAACGAGGCGCAGCCCAAAAGTCGTGCGTGCGTTGCAGGAGACGCATCGCGCAAAGCGTCCACCATAAAAAAGGCTTCCTTGATTGTCATTTTCATACCGCGCTTCCTCCGGTCAGTTTATAACCATACAAACTGCTTGTGTCCTGCTGCACACCTACGCCGAATACGCGCTCCAGCAGGCCGCTTTGGATCATCTCGTTCCGGCTGCCACACGCGATGTCCGCGTCGTGCACTAGCAGGATATCGGTCGCCGCCGAAACCGCCTGCGCGATGTCGTGCGCTACCATGACGACTGTTTTCCCATCGCCGTTCAGTTTGGATATCATCCGCATGATGTCCAGCTGGTAGTCCACGTCGAGGAACGTAGCCGGCTCATCCAAAAGCAAAACTTCCGCGTCCTGCGCGACCATCATGGCAAGATACACGCGCTGGCGCTCACCGCCTGAAAGCTGCCGGATATCTTTATCCAGCAATGTTTCCGTATCCGTGAATGCAACCGCTCTGTCTATCATCGCATGATCTGCGGGCTGCAATATTTTGGAAAACCCAAGGTGCGGAAAGCGCCCGTGCCGGATCATCGTCAGCGCATCGGTTTGCGGCAGCGGCCGCGATTGCGGGAAATACGCAACCATACGCGCCCGTAGCGCGGGATACATCCCCACCATCGCAGCCCCTTTCAGCAGCACATTGCCCTTCGCCGGAACGAGCAGCCCCGCCATGGCCTTTAGCAAAGTGGATTTCCCGCACCCGTTCTTGCCCAGCACACAGGTGAACGAACCCCTTTTTATGCTGCCGGAACAGTTTTCCAAAACCGTATGATCGCCGTATGAAAGGGTTAGGTTTCTAAGTTCAATCATAGCTTCGGCTCCATTTCTTTTTGAACAATATGTATATAAAAAATGGCGCGCCGATCACCGAAAGCAGTATGCCGACCGGTATTTCATAGGGAATGAACAACAACCGCGCCAGTATATCGCAGAAGAGCACAAGCGCCGCGCCCAGCAGAGCGGCAAGGGGAATCGTAAACCTGTGCCCGCCAGGCGTTATCATGCGCACAAGGTTGGGCACGATCAGCCCGACAAAGCCGATCAGCCCCGCCATGCTGACCGCCCCCGCCGCCAGTGCCGCCGCGGAAAGTATTGATAGGAAGCGGCACAGTTCCACTCTGACACCCAACGATGCCGCCATTTCATCGCCCAGCGCAAGCACGTCCAATCTGCGGTTCAGCAGCACAGCTATGAGTAGCCCGAACGCGATAAACGGCCACGCCCACATTACACTCTGGGAAGATACCGACGCAAAGCCGCCAATAAAAAATGCGTTTTTATCGGGCAGCACTTGCGGATGAAGCGTGACAAGCGCGTCGCTGAAGGCGGATAACAGGCTTCCTACGGCAACGCCAGCCAAGAGCAGCGTCACACGCGTCGCGCCCGTTTTTCTGGCAATAGCGTAAATGATAAGCACAGTAACAAGCGCGCCCGCGAAAGCCGCCAAATACTTTGTCTGTAAAACTGCGGGAAAGAGTATCGCGGCCGCCACGACGAAAAGTCCGGCTCCCGCGTTTACGCCCACAATACCCGGACTGGCCAATCGGTTGTTGAGCGTCGTTTGCAGCAGCAGGCCGGAAACCGCCAACGCGGCTCCCGAGAGCAGGCCGGCGATGGTGCGCGGCAGGCGGATATACATTATGATATTGTATGTTTGTATATCCATATCATTTGTGACATCCACCAGCGAAACGGATGCGGCGCCCTTTGTCATACTCACAATAAAGAGCGCGGCAATCGCGATGGCCAATGCCATCGTCGCGATATAAAAGTTTTTCCGCGGCTTACTGATAGATGCACTCGTACAAGTATTCATACGCCCTCCCCCAATCCGCGTTGGGCTTGTAATGGAAAAGTTCTTTGGGCAATATTTCAAAGTTCCCGTTTTGCACGGCCGAGAGGTCTTTCCACGCCGGGTTTGCCATGAGCATGCTTTGGAGCGTGGCTTCCGCATCAGCGTCGCCGCCCATCATAACTGCGAATATATAATCCGGGTCCCTCTCTATAATCGCCTCCATGCTCAGGCTCTCCAGCAGTGAATCGTCGCCCGCGGCAATGTTGTCTACGCCGAGGTCGTGAAGAATCGCGCAGGCTGCGTTGTCATCAGCCTTGGCTTTCACATCGGTTGAAGATGCCCGCAGAAACAATGCGGTCTTGCCGCTGTTTCCGGAGATTTCTTCCAACACGGCGTCCACATC
>JAJDHD010000076.1 GCA_030266015.1 Christensenellaceae bacterium OttesenSCG-928-K19
TCGTGAAGGGAAGTTCATCCAGATTCTTGTATCCCAATCCCACCGTGAGATTACCCTGCGGATCAAACTCGATCAGCAAAACCTTTTGCCCTTGCCGCGCCAATGCGATACCGATGTTCTTTGTTGTGACCGTCTTGCCAACACCGCCCTTGTGATTTGATACTGCTATTGTTCTTGCCATTGTCATATCCTCCAATATGATTTACTTTAATTCCATATTAAGCCTGTCCGGGTGATCTCTCAAAAAATGCCCCGAAACGCAAAAAAGCGCGGGATGTCCAATTACTGAACAATCCCGCGCTCGGTGAAAGTGTTTGATTTATTGTCGTTGCCGCCTTAGTATCAGGCCAATCGGCAGGTAGGTACATAAGGCTGTCGTGATCCAAAGCCCCCAAATAATCGTGCCTGTTTGTATGCTCACTGTAAGTGCCACAAATGTGAGCAATATAGCTAATCCAAATAGAAATTTCATAGTCGTATCCTTCCTTTCATATCTTAATTCTACGATATCATCTTTCTCTCTGTTGCGCAAAAAATGTGAAAGGACACTAGAGCCATAGTCAATTTACCCACGCCGTTCCACAAACCATTTGTCTTCCTCAAGAAAAAGGAATGACGTTGTGTTTCCGATCCTGATAGTATACCGAATTCCCGTACCTCCGGCCTTTGTGCTGGCGGCACGAATCACATCAAGAATTTGATCAATCCTATACTTTTCTCCATCTTCCCACCGGATACAAAGTGGGATGATTTTACCATTTTTCATGTGGTTGACAAGAACATCAACATACACTTTTGCATCATTCATAAATACACCTGCTATCAGAAATACCCCACCGGATGGATTGTATGATCGTCATGGGGATTCAAATACCCAAGCTCCTTATCCTCAGAGAGCATCCCGCGCAGAATTGCATGGTGGCCGAAACGCTTCCGTATGTTATCTACGGTTCGTTCCAGCTTTTCTTCTCTTATGCGCTTTTCCTCATTTTCAAATAAATCCAATTGAATGCTTGTATGTTCTGATACAAGGTTCATTGCACGCACACCTATGCTTCTGAGCGGCTTATCCCACCTGTAATGCTTTTTAAACAATAGCATGGCGGCATTCAGCAATTCCGTTGCGATACATGTTGGCTTTTGGAGCGTCATTTGCCTTTCAAAACTGAATAGCTTGTTATCCCGCAGACTAATCTGCACTGTTTTGCCAAGCAAACCATGTTCTCGCAATCGTGTGGCCACTGATTCGCATAATGCTGTGAATGTAATCCTTACATCCCTGTCATTAACAAGGTCGCGGGGCGTGGTTGTCGAGTTTCCTATACTTTTGATTGCTTCCTCAAATCCGGTCGGAGTGACCGGTGATGTGTCCATTCCATTCGCAAACACATGAAGGAACAACCCCCATTTGTGTAACCAGTTTTGCAACAGACTAGGGGATGTATTAGCAATATCGCCAATCGTCTTTATCCCTCGGGCATTCAGCTTGATTTGCGTAGCGCGTCCCACACCCAGCAAATCCTCGGCGGGCAACGGCCAAACCTTGCTTTTATAATTCTCTTTTGTAAAGATGGTTACCGCATTGGGCTTTTTGTAATCTGATCCCAACTTGGCAAATATCTTATTCCAAGAAACGCCCACTGAAACAGTAATGCCAAGCTCGCTGATGGCACGCTCCCTAATCTCATGGGCAATTTCCTCACCACTCATTTTCAGGCAATCCATTGAGTTTGTCACATCAACCCAAGATTCATCCAATCCGAACGCCTGCACCTTGTCACTATATTCTTCAAAAATGTCATGCAGCAATCGGCTGTATCGGATATATAACGGATAATTGGGGGGCACTATAATAATATCTTTACACTTTTCACGCGCCTGCCACAGGGCTTCGCCTGTCTTTACGCCGCGCGCTTTGGCTTCATCGGTCTTCGCCAGGATTATACCATGGCGCTGCTCCACATCGCCGCCTACTGCCATTGGCTTTCCTTTAAGTGACGGGTCGTTGGCTTTCTCTATATTCGCATAAAAATGGTTGCCATCTACATGCAATATCGTCCTGTCCATAGCGCGCTCCTTTCCATGAGGGTAAGATGTATTATAACTCTAATTATTTTATATTTCAACACTACAATCTAATTACATTAGATTTTATCATTGCCATTTACCAAATTAGGTATTATAATAATGCTATGAATATTAATTCTGCTGTAATAGGCGCATATATTAAAAAGATAAGGACGGATTCAAAGTATTCTCAGGACGATGTGGCTGAATATCTGTGCCAACGCGGCGCAAAAGCTACATCCAAAACCATAAGCACCTGGGAATGCGGCAGAGCCAATCCAACGGCTGTGCAATTTCTTTTGGTTTGCGAATGCTGCGGTGTGGACGGCGTTTCTGGCATCGGACAGTTTTCTCGTACATACTACCCTGACCTGAACGAAGAAGGCTTAAGACGTGTAGACGAGTATGCCGCTCTACTGCTTAAAGACAATCGTTATTTGAAAAATCCGGTTGTGTCGCATCCCAAGCGGTACATACCTCTATATGATCTGCCTGTTTCTGCCGGAACAGGAATGTTCCTGGATAGCGATAATTACGAGTTGATTGAGGCCGATGATCATGTTCCGTATGACGCAACCTTCGCTGTACGGGTATGCGGCGACAGTATGATTCCTCGGTTTATTGATGGACAAATCATATATGTGAAACAGCAGCAGACTTTGGAAGATGGTGAAATAGGTATTTTTATGCTCAATAACGAGGCGTTCTGTAAGAAACTTTCCGCAGGCCGACTTGTGTCATTAAACAGCAATTACAAACCTATCCGTATCGGCGAGGAAGATGACCTGCGCGTATACGGCAAAGTTGTAGGTTAGGAGTAGATTATGTGCGGACGATTTTATGTAGAAATTGACGAGCAGGAGCTGCGGGATATCTGTAACGATGCTGAAAATAGTGCGCGGCAAAATGGACAGCAGATTGAGTTCAACCCTGGCCTCATTGTTCCAAGCAACTACGCACCCGTTATTACTGGTGACAATCATGCTCAGTTTATGCGATTCGGATTTCCCAGCAAAAAGCAAGGTGGCCGTCCTCTCATAAATGCGCGGAGCGAAACTGCCGCCGAAAAATGGACATTCAAAGATGCAATGAAAAGCAGCCGCTGCTTGGTTCCCGCTTCCAGTTATTATGAACCTCACGAAACTGAAAATAAGAAGAAAGAACAATATTTATTCTTTCGTCCCGGCAAAAAAGTTATTTATATGGCTGGTATCTATCATGATGATGGTTTTGCTATACTTACCCGTAGCCCAGGCGAAGAATTCGCCTGGATTCATGATCGAATGCCGGTAATTGTTCCAGAGGATTATATGCATAGTTGGCTATATGACAGCACAGACGCGTTAGAGCATGCTATGCTGGACATGTGCTTTGAGCAAGTAGGATAATACCACATTATTGATTGAAAAATGTGATAAGTGAATGATACGATTCTGTGTTTGGTTTTATGAAAAAGAAAAAAGCCCATGATTTTAAAAATCATAGACCCTTCTCGAAAATTGAATCCGGCAGCTACCTATCCTCCCGGGTCGTCACCAGCCAAGTACTTTGGGCGTATGTGGGCTTAACTTCGGTGTTAGTAACACCTCAAGGCGCCCTCTCTTTCGCTGTGCGAAATTCACCTGGTGGAAACAGTTGGATTCCCGCAGCAATATGATAATACGAGCAAGCTACACACAACAAACTTGGGAAAGGATCAGCTTTCAGTCAGCGCCCCTCCGATGAAAGTGCTGTGCTCAGGCAGACTTGTGACGAATGATGGATCGGATGCCACCGCTTCGTTTTGATACAATGTGCCATCCAACACCTTCGTATCAGTACCGAGCCATACATCACCATTTGGTTTGACGATAGCACAAATGGTCTCGGGACTGTCCGCTTCATAGCTCTTATACATCTTGGCGGCGTAATCGTCCGTCACGCACAAGGAAAACTCCGTTACGAGCTCGCCATCTGTATAGTAGTACAAGACCGCCGTATTGCCACCGTCGTACCGCAATTCAAATTTGGTTGGGATGCCCTCAGTGTCAGTACCCTCTGCGATAGCCGTATCGCCTTGTTCAGTATAGGATACGTCCTGCAAGCCAAACATCTCGAATACCATCTTCACTGAATCCTCTGCGGTCGGATCGAAAAACGAAGCGGTGAACGCGAGATCGACCTCGCCCTTCATCAATTTAAGCGCCAGCATAGCTGTGTCCGTGCCGGATATAAACGCTTCAATATCTTCGGTAGTACGTTTCTGGTATTCGGTGAACAACTCCATCCAACTACCTGTACCTTTTGGCTGCGGAGTCTCTTCGCTTGGAGCATCCTCCTGCTGTGGTTCATCGGACGGTTCGGCCTCCGGGGGTTCTACCTCCGCAGTTTCCGACTGCTGTGCTGTAGTCTGCTTTTCTGTGTGTGGTTCTTCTTTCGCCGGATTGCCGCATGCGGTCGCCGCAACAATAAAGGCAATCACGATCAATACAATCAACAGTTTTTTCATAACAGTATTCCTCCATGCATATTTATTGAAAATCAAATCGAGTAGATATATTATTCGTCAAGCACCAATATCTGCACGACGTAATTAATGGAATCATCGCCCGGTTGATTCGTATGGCTGATGTCCGCAAGGCGCGCATAAGCGGTAAAACGGTCGCCCGGCTGATGTGGCGTATTGCCCGCCGCCATGAAATAAACAACCTTGGTGATATCGTCCGGGTTCTGCTCCTCGCCCAGTCCCAGTATGACATTCAGATTTTCCACTTTACCCACTGTGCTTTCAGAGATGCTGCTTTCCACCACTTCCGCGTTAAACCATACGATTTCCCCCAGGTTCTTTTCAATCTCCGTCATATAGTTTTTGTGAATCTCATAATAATTTCTGTCCGTTTGGCTGTACTCATCAATCATCGCCTGCCTGTGTTCAGGCGTTTCTATGCGCAGCCCGTTTTCAAAGGAACCGCTGTAGTATTCCATGCCGGATGCATCGTACATCACACCGTCCGTAATCAGGCCATCCTCGTAAAACCCTTCTGTGAACAGCCCCCACTGTAGCGTAATGGAACCCTCCCCGTTTAGGTTGCTCTCTTTGAACATACCCTGCCGTGTATTGCCTTTATGGTCAAGGTATTCGCCCACGCCGTCAAACTGCCCGTCTTTCCAGCCGCCCTCGTAATACCAGTCTATACCGTTCGTCTGTGCGTCAAACCGGCCTTCACCGACCGGCACCCCTTCCGCCATCTGTCCGGTATACGTTCCATCATATGTTTCGCCCTCTATCTCGACCGATAGCTCCACATTCTCCACCATCTCGGGCGGCGGCGTAAGCTCAATGGAAGATAATATGTTTCCAAACGCGTCCTCATACTCCGCATATTTGTCCGCGAGCGCGACGGAGGAAATGCTGTAGTCGTACATGCCGTCCGTAAAGTTGTACATCTCAATTTCAAACCGTTTGCCATCCACATCGCCCAGATAGTGCGTATATATGGCCTGCATGCCGCGAAAATCCATCACTTCATCAGCAAGCAGCTCCGGGTTTTCCGCCGTGGCCATCATAGCGCCCGCCAACACACCCGTCATATCATTATCAAGCAGGCTCTGTATATACGATTCCTCTTCTTTGACGACAGTAAGCATCAGGAAAGCCTCCTGCGGCACAAAGTTTATGGTAAACCGGTCTTCGTATTCATCCGTCTCCACATCGGCGGGATATAAAAATGTCATGTTCCCAAGCGCGGCATCCTCCCACTCGGGCTCGGGCGTGGGCGTTGGTTCGGGTGTGGGTTCGGGGGTTGGTTCAGGTGTTGCCTCCGTTGTTGGTTCGGCTGTTTGCGTGGCCTCCTCTTGGGGCGCGCCGCTGCATGCCGACGCCGTAGCAACAAAAACAATCACGATAAGCAAAATCAATAGTTTTTTCATTTTAGTATCCTCTCTGTATCTATACGTTTTGTTCATTGGTTTATCATCATAGCGACGCCTACGACCGCAAACACCGCGGCGATGATATACAGCGCCACATACCCCTTTCCGCTTCGTAGATAGATATGCTCCGGGTTATCCGGATCATATCCGATGGTGAGCGTACTCCCCACATCCGGCGGTACAATGGTGTCCACACAGAGCTCCTGCTGATATACTTTTCCTTCCACCTCATATTCAAATAGTGCGAAAATACTTACCACGCGCTTGCGGCCCTCTTAGCGCTTGCGGGTCACTTTTGCTTCAACATTCACGCCGGATACGGTTTGCCTGCGCATTTTGCGCATCAGCACGATACCTGCAAGGACGAATACGCCCGTAAGGCAGAAAAATATGATTCCGGCAATCATCTTAAATATCCTCCCTGATTCAGAAGCTCCCTCAGTTCGGCAGCTACACCTAGCAGCACCTGTTCGCACGGACCCAGGCGTTCCTTTTCTTTTTTTGATGCGGCAGCATAGTTAACAATATCCTTTACCAGACCGGCCTTCATACGGTGATGGTGAACCGACCGCCCTGTTTCATACACTCGCATCGCCCCGGGCGGTTGCCAGGAAAACATGCCCACCTTGTTTTTCCTTGTGTAGATGAGTATTACGAAATGATCTGTCGCAGGGTGCATGATATATTTCTGACTGCCCATGTCGTGCCGCCGGTACTGCGCCCGTTGCTGCTCGTTCCACTCACGCTGCATCAACTCTTGGATGTCGTCTAACGCCAGCGTTACATTCGTTTTGATAACCTGTTTGCCCTTCATCGCACCTGCTCCTGACTATGATATAATATTCTTGCATATATTTTACCGCGCAGAAGAACAAACAACTTAAATCGTGCCACAATCGGCATTGCCAATTGTGGCACAGACTATTGCTAACCTTCCTCTATCTTTGTACTATGTTCTTGGGAGAAACAATATGGATATGAAAGATAAACTGAACCTGTTATTTGACGAACTCGACTGTACGGACGCAGATATTGCGACGCGCGCGGGCATTCATCCGTCGGGCATCAGCCGTTTTCGCACGGGGAAGCGCATGCCCACGCCCCGAAGCAGCCAGCTAATGGGTATCTGTGAAGGCATTGCTGTATATTCGGATGAGCAGGGAACGACGAGCAGGCTGCGCGAATTGTGCGACGCGGATGAGCGGGACAGCACGGAAAGCCTCCCCGGCAGGTTGTTTGCATGGCTTTTTGAAGGCAGCCTGATATATCCTGAAAAGCGGTCGAATAAGGAAGATCATTTTCTAGATGAGTCACGTGGCAAATTCTTC
>JAJDHD010000077.1 GCA_030266015.1 Christensenellaceae bacterium OttesenSCG-928-K19
TCCCCAAAAAGCTCTTGCTCTGCCTGCATCATTTGCTAGAGCGCGCTTAAAAGGAACGCCAGATCTCTTGACGGTAAAAATATTCAGTGAGCGCGCTTATATGCCGGTGGAGACAGTAAGGAAGAAAATCTTAAGCAAGAAACTTGCAGGGACTTTGATCAATGCAATGTATTATATCATAAGAAAGGATGCCAGCGATTATTTATCATCGGCAGACTATCTGCACTACCTTAAAAAAAGGAAAGATATGATAGAGTTGGCCAGCTATTTGTAAAGTAAGAAAGCACTGATAGCCTTATGCACCATAGTATGTTTTATATGAAAAATGGATATAATTAGCATCTCGTTTACATTCCGCTTATTTTTGGTATAATTGAACTATAAAACAAAAGGAAAAGAATGCTATGTGTACAAAGCAACAATTTGATAGTGTTGTCGAGGATGTTGTAGCTGGCGTAATAGACATCATGGAAGAATCGTTAAACTCAATTTTTCTTTATGGTTCATATGCCCGTGGTGATTACAACGAAGAATCGGATATAGATATTATGGTTTTGGCCAACTTGGATGCCAGTGAACTTTCCCGTTATCGCAGCCGCCTAAGTGTTCTTGCTAGTAGGACTGGACTTGAAAATGATGTAATGGTTGTGATTTCGCTGATGGATGCTGATACAGTATTTGGCAAGCAAGATGCGGTTCCTTTTTATCAGAATATTTTGCGGGAAGGTGTGAATTTACTTGCCGGATAATAAAAAAGAACTCAGCATCTATCGCATGGAACGGGCCAATCAATGTCTGAAATCCGCATATGCTTTGGTGGACACGGAAGACTACAAAGGCGCTGCAAACAGATCGTATTATGCAATATTCAATGCGATCCGCGCGGTCTTAGCTTTGGAGGGCGTTGATTTCAAGAAACATTCAGCCGTTACTTCATATTTTAGGCAACACTATATCAAGACAGGGATTTTCAACATTGACCTATCCGATATCGTGACAGAAGCATTCCAGATTAGACAGGACAGCGACTATAACGATTATTACGTAATATCCAAAGAAGAGGTAACAACCCAAATAAAACGCGCTGAGCTCTTTTGTGCAAAAATCAGTGAGTATCTAAATGTCCAATAGTATCTTTAGTAGTATTAACCCACCCGTTGAACGGGTGAGTCCAACTTTTATTTCATTGCACAGGATGAGATTGCGAATATACGCGGATTCAAGCCAGCTATGCTAGTGTATTCCATTTTTAATCCAAAATCGATATATTTTAGGAATTCATTCCGTATTGTTGCGGGAATCGGCAAGCAGTAATTTAAGTTGTTAATCAAAATTGCAATAACGAATAACTTCATGGTATATTCTTTTTCAGTCGTTTGAATATCAGTCCCACCATGCATAGAGGTTATCTTTTAGAAGATGCCCTAATTTCTCAAAGTCATCATCGGAATCAGTTTCTGCTTGCAGATATGCTGCTTGTAATTCTTCATGATAGTTATGTAATTCCGAAAGCAGTCTATCTGTTTCACGTTGATCAGGACTAATTGCCAGTTCAAATCTTCCATCAATAAACTCAAAGTACCCTGCGCGTGGATCGGCACCGCTTTCCTCACCAACCCATCCATTGCGTTGTGCAACAAAATCACCACTCACGCTCGTTCCGCCGGTTTCGTATTCTGTGATCAAACTTAGGTATCTAGGATATTTGTCTTCAACTTCTTTACGTCGCCGGCTGTAATAATCATTGGGTTCTTTCATTCTAATCAGAAGCTCAATGGTCTCTTTGGCTGAAGTAACTTTCTGATTTCGATATGCTTCTGTCGAGTGGCCATATTGTTCTTCATGCAAGATGTAATCATTTAAATGTGTCATCATAACATCAATAAGTCCATTGAATCCTTCCCATGGACGCAGGGCCTTCATTGTATTGTGCCACTTTTTATGGTTGCGGTAAGTGTATTTGAAATCATAAAAAGATTCTTTTACGTGTTTCAATCGCCATTTTAAGCGTGTTTTTAGTTTGATTCTGCGCTTTCCCTCACCGCTCAGAATATCATCAAACATTCTACCTATACGTTGTGATTTTATGTTCTGTTCTGACATTGAGGCAAATTCATCATCACTATTTGGCTTTATTTTTTTGGAAACCTCTGGCGCAAGTGGTTGCGATCTTAGTAACATTATATGACTCCTTGTTTAATAATCATCTATATTATAGCTTTTCAAAAGCATGGATAAATTATATCACGCAGTATGTTCAAAAAAAGTCACGCGGATTTTTCACATATATTATATCAGTGTGTGCTCCCGAAAACTTGAAGCCACGGAAAATGTATTTACTTTTATAAAAATATATTCGTTTTCGCGCAGAACAAAATAAACCAGCAGTCAACACATGACTTCTAGAAGGTGGTTCAACCCTCCCAATGAGGTAGAATAGTTTACCTATTTGTATCTCCCATGATAGGTTTGTACTCACGAAGCGTTACTTTTATGGATTTCAACGTATCGATGATGACGAACCTTTCAAAATCGTTGCAATCCGCTAAAAGTATGGTAATCTCCTGGCTGGCAGCCATTATGGAGCCTGTCAATTGCTCGGCAAGAAGGATATCCGCAGAGGCATACAACGTATTCGCTATTTTTACAAAAGTTTCGAGGCTCATGCCCATTTTACCGGTTTCTATGTAGCTGACAGAAGTGTGAGATTTGTCTATCAGTTCGGCGAGTCTCATCTGTGACAAATTGTTTTTCTTTCTCATGAGCATGATCCGTTTTCCTATGGCATGATTGTTTAAACTCATATAATAAAACCTCCAAATAAAAATTTGATTTCATTATAATGTTGGCACTATATATTAAGCTCCGCGTTATATCAATTTAATTCAGAATTGATATAATCTGGATTAAAAGATAGCCTGTAGGCTATATTTAGGAGGTGGGTCGATGGCAGGTCATGATATATCAAAAAGCCGGATAATCGGCTCACGCATCAAAGAAGCACGTATTAACAACGGTATGAGTCAGGCAGATTTAGCTGCTAAAGCAAACATCTCTTTGCCGCATATCAGCGACATTGAGCTAGGGAAAAGCAATATGATGCTTGGCACATTCATTCGCATTACCGAAGCCTTGCAGGTATCCTCCGATTCATTACTCAGATTGGATGTTCCAGAAGTAAAGAGCTTATATGAAAACGAGCTATCAGACGTTTTAAGTGATTGCTCACCCTCGCAAATGGACTCAATTCTAAAAATTGTAAGGGAAGTAAAACTAGTCATGTGTAAAAAAGAGGAATACTGACATCAAATGAAACGGGCTGGAGTGATCCAACCCATTTTTTTATCAAATATAAACCAGCGGTCAAACATTTGACTACTGGTTTATTTCTTTCTCAGTTTTCTGTATATATAATTCCAAGTAAATCTGTTATCTGGAGGGATATTATGTCTGATTTGGTCAAGAAAAATGAAAATGTCGAGCTTGAGGTTATGCCGTCTTTCGATTTTGCACTTGAAACAGAAAACGAACAGCAGACTCGGATAGCGGAGCATCGTGCATGGCTTAAGGGCATAAAACATGAACGTCCCCTGCCAAAGCATCACTATAAGGTTGCCGTTTATATTCGCTATTTCAATCAGACAAAATATGATGATTACCTTGAAGTTCATAAGCAACAGTTTCTGAGCACTATGGGGCTTTGCCCCAATTGGGAATTTGTCGGATTCTATGTCGATGAAGGAGGAACTGCGCCCCATATGGAAAGCGCAGAGTCATGGTCGCGGCTTCTTCAAGATTGCTACGAAGAAAAAGTCGATCTCATCATAACGCAAAAGGCGAGTAACGTTTCAAAAAAAAGCATGGAACTCAGTTTCTGTGCCAGAATGCTCGCAGCGCTTACAAAGCCCGTTGGTATCTACTTTATTTCCGAGGACATTTATACTTTGGCTTCATATTATCAGGAGGATTTGAAAGACTCCTTTTTTCTGCCCACCTCTAATTGGCAATTGCTGACTGACGATGAACCGAAAGTGAGAGGGCCGCTGGATGATTGATCCAAGTAAAAAGCAACGAACAGCGGAACAAAAAGCACATATACGCAGAAAGATTTATGCTGAGATCGATCCGAATAACTATGAGTTTATTCCCGCGAAAAAGCAGATTGATTATTACGATAACGATGTGGCACAGCGTGTCGCCATATATGTTCGTGTTTCCACTGGAAACATCCTACAAACTTCATCATATGAGTTGCAGAAAAAATACTATGAGGACTTCGTTGCTCACCATCCAAACTGGACACTCGTAAAAATTTATGCGGATGAGGGAATCAGCGGGACTACACTGGCGCACAGGGACGAATTCAACAAAATGGTTGCCGACTGCCGCGCCGGGAAAATCGATATGATCATCACAAAAAGTGTTTCTCGTTTTTCTCGCAATGTTGTTGATTGTATTAGTATTGTGAGAACACTGGCCGAACTTACCCATCCAGTTGGCGTATTTTTTGAAAGTGAATGCATCTTCTCGCTGAAAGACGACGCTCAAATGGCGCTATCTTTTCAGGCTACTATGGCGCAGGAAGAGTCGCATATACGAAGCAGAAGTATGGAGACTTCTCTGCGTATGAGGCTTGATGGTGGACTTCCACTAACACCTAAGCTACTCGGATACTCCCATGATTTGGACGGCAGATTGGTCGTTAATCCGAATGAAGAGTCAACCGTAAAACTAATTTTCTACATGTATCTTTATGGTTACTCAACATCTGACATTGCAGACACACTGACGGAATTAGGGAAAAAGACCTATTTAGGAAATATAAAGTGGACGTCAAGCTCCATTGTTCAAGTGCTTCGCAACGAAAGGCACTGTGGAGATGTTCTGACGAGAAAAACTTTTACACCGAATTACTTGAATCATAAAGCAAAGAAAAACCGTGGCGACAGGCCGCAGAGCATTTATCGAAATCACCATCCTGCGATTATAACGAGGGATGATTACATTGCTGTCCAACATTTGCTGGATAACGCGAAGTACGGAAACAAGTCTATCCTCCCCAAATTGCGGGTAATTGACAGCGGGCTTCTGAAAGGCTTTATCACAATCAATCCGCGTTGGGCTGGCTTTACTCTCGCAGACTATTATCAGGCCGCGGCTAGCATAAATCCGGCTGCAAATACTACCGAAGTGGACCTTGACGGCTATGAAGAGCAAGAGCCGGAGATCCAAATTCAAGTTGAAGCGGGAGACTTTGATATGCGCGGATTTGAAATCACACGCTCCGAGTTTTTTGATACTATTCATCGCCCATATGTGACTTTTCAAGATAAAAAGATCAAGTTCAGCACAGCTTGCGTCAGGAAACTAGATAAGGATAACAGAGTTGAGTTGCTGGTTAATCCTGTCGATCTGCGCTTCGCGGTCAGAACCGCTGCAAAAGATAGCAGGCACGCGATCATAAGCTCGAGAGTATCGGGAGGCATCTATTACCCCAAGGATATTTCAGGTGCCGCTTTCCTTGAAACGCTGTTTCAAATGTTCGGGTGGAATACAGATTTTAAGTATCGCATCTCCGGTTCCCTCTTTCAAAAGGACGGTGGTTCTGTATATATATTCAATATGACTGATGCCGAGGCGTTCATAAAACCACATATGCTAACAGGAGGAGAAGGAGAAGAATCTGAAGGTGATGCGGCTAAGCCGCTTTCTGTTTCCGGTGCCAGAGTTCGCGCCGTACCACAAGAGTGGATGAACTCATTTGGAAATCAGTATTATTTGCACCAACATTCTTTCCCGCCCATCGAATCACAGAGCGAGAATGACTGGAAGATCAGATTGGAAGGCCAGTTGTTTGAGACGGGAGAGAAAATTCGGGTTACCGGCTTTGATGAACTCAAGCGCTTCATCAGCCAGGAGATAGGTAGCGGTGCATCGGAGGGAGCAATAGATGAGTGAGATTATAATAGAACCACCGCAAGGCACAAATGCCAATATGTATCAAGACCTTAGAAATGTTGCGGTTGAAAACGAAAAAGCTATTCCGCTAATAGAAAATACTACTTCTGAGCCAAACACATCATTTCCAGCCATTTCAGAAGACAACGATGTGATTGAACTTAGCGGTGAATTTGATTACGAAGGATATCAAGTGGTGCGCCGTGAGTTTTTTGCGCATACCAAAGAGCCATCGTTCACCTTCAATAATTATAGAGTATATGTTAACATTGCCTGTTTAAATAGGTTTCAGTCTGTGGATTATGTTCAGGCACTGGTGAACAGTGACAGCAAAATCCTTGCGTTAAGGCCATGCCGCGAAGAAGAGCGCGATGCCTTTTCCTGGTGTGTACCCGGCTCTGCCAAGAGAAAACCGCGGCACATTACCTGCCGGTTGTTTTTTGCGAAGATTTTCTCTTTGATGGGTTGGAATCCAGATTACCGATATAAACTCCTCGGCAAAGTCATTCACGCAAACGATGAATATCTTATTGTCTTCGATCTATCAGCAACAGAAGTTTACCAGCGTGTGTTCAAGGAAGGTGAAAAGCCAAAGACATCTCGCACGCCAGTTTTTCCTGACCATTGGCAGGATCAATTTGGACTGCCTTTCAAAGAACATCGCCAATCAATGCACGTCAACATCTTTGATGGTTACGCAGTCTATGCGATTAAAGAAAACAATGCAATCTCAACTGAGAGAACTCAAGAAGCGCCAACGAATTATTTGCCAGATGATATGGCAAATAACGGCGTGTCGGGAGGCTTGGAAAATGAGTAATGAAAAGTCATTGATTGCAAACCTAACCATTGATCTTAAACGGAACCGTTTCCGAATATTCAGAAAGACGATGCGCTACCTTGGCAATCCGCCTTTTATTCAATTTCTAATCAACCCCGAGGAGCTCTATATTGCGATTCTTGGCTCGGACAGACCAATACCCGGTGGAACAGCCAACAGGATAAATTTGAATATGGATCTCAAAAGTTGTGTGGAATTCTACAGCACCAATCTGATGGATGGATTATTTAAAATATTTGGTCGACTTGACTATGGGTGCAGTTACCACCTTTCCGGGGAAATCGACCAAACAAATCGCGTGGCCTATTTCTCTTTGAGTACATTGAAAAAAGTCGAAAGGAAACTATAGCAATGATGGGAAAGGGATATGAACAGCTTGAAATCGATGAGGAGTTCAAAAACCTGATCAGACCGCTAAACCGCGAGGAATATGCGCAATTAGAGGCAAATTTGGTGGTGGATGGATGCCGTGAGCCGATCGTCACATGGAACGGTATTATAG
>JAJDHD010000078.1 GCA_030266015.1 Christensenellaceae bacterium OttesenSCG-928-K19
ATAAAAAATAATATTATTGGCACTTTTATACAACAAAGTTGGTTTAGAGATAAACCCGACAATATGGATATTACGTTGCTTAAAGTCAACAGTTTCTATATTTTGGTTGATGTCCTTACCAAAAATCGTGACAAGCGCATCTGCGGTATTGCCGTTTCCGGGGCTGTGGTAAATTGTTTTGCCGTTGTTGATATATTTAAATGAAACGTCAGGATTACCTAAGATCATTTTTGTGAGAATGCTGCCAATCTTTGCAGCCTCGGCAGCGTTGCTTTTAAGAAATTTGCGTCGGGCGGGAACGTTATAAAAAAGGTTCTCAACTTTTACTGTTGTTCCCTCGGGCAGGCCGGCGGCGGAAATCGTTGGTTGTCCCCCGCCATTTACCTGTAACACACAACCGCTTATGCTTACAGTAGGCCGTGAACTGATTGTAAGGCGGGATACCGCTGCCATGCTGGAGAGCGCTTCTCCGCGAAACCCAAGTGTGGAAACACTGGTTAGGTCGTTTACCACAGTAATTTTGCTGGTTGCATGTTTTGTGATGGCAAGCTCCATGTCTTCTTCGTGGATGCCGCCTCCGTTGTCAGTCACGCGGATTAATTCCTTGCCACCATCTGCAATCTCCACAGTGACAGCACTTGCGCCCGCATCAAGGGCATTCTCCAAAAGCTCTTTTACCACAGCAGCAGGATTTACAACGACCTCACCCGCCGCAATGCGGGAAGCAACGGATTCGTCAAGCACATGGATACGTTTTGTCATTGCCGCCCCTCCCCTTCCAGCTCACTTTTTAAATTATAAACAAGATTTAATGCCTCAATGGGCGTTAATGTGTCTACATTCAGCTTCATCAGGCTTCGAACACTGTTCGGCAGCGTGTTTTTTTCGTTGTGGTCGGCGGCGGTAGAATCTACAATATTATTTTCTACAAGGGAATATTCCAGATTCTGCAGCGTTTGCATCCGCTCTTTTGCTTTTTCTATCACTTCCTTTGGCAAACCAGCCAGCCTTGCCACTTCTATTCCAAAGCTTTTATCTGTACCCCCGTCAACTATTTTATGCAGAAATACAATCTCGTGGCCAATCTCCTTTACCGCTACAGAGCAGTTCTTTACCCCTTTAAATGTGTGCTCCAGCTCCACAAGCTCATGATAGTGCGTGGCAAACAATGTTTTTGCTTTTATTCTGTTTGCAATATATTCTGCACTGGCCCACGCAATGGAAAGACCGTCTATGGTACTTGTCCCCCTGCCAATCTCATCCAGTATCAAAAGGCTTTTAGAGGTGGCGTTATGAAGAATATTTGCCAGTTCGTTCATTTCCACCATAAAAGTACTTTGGCCGGCAGCCAGATCGTCTGACGCACCCACGCGAGTAAATATACGATCTACAAGACAGACTTTGGCAGATTTTGCAGGTACAAAACAACCAATATGTGCCATAAGCACAATAAGGCCAATTTGACGCATATATGTGCTTTTTCCCGCCATGTTGGGCCCTGTGATGAGCAGTAGGTTTCTGTCCTTTTGATTAAGGGCTACATCGTTTGGCACAAACATATCCTTCATCATTTTTTCTACAACGGGATGACGGCTGTCCTTTAGCTTTATTGTGCCATTATCAACAATTACGGGGCGTATATAATTGTTTTCAGATGCAACGCGGGAGAACGACTGCAGCACATCAAGCGCGGCAATAGCGGACGCGCAGGACTGTACACGCGAGATGTTTTCCGCAAGAGTTTCGCGCAATTGCAGGAAAATGTCATATTCCAACCTGTTGCGTTTTTCTTCTGCGCCAAGAATGCTGTCCTCCATTTCCTTAAGCTCTTCTGTAATATAGCGTTCGCAGTTTGCCAGCGTCTGCTTGCGCATATAACGGTAAGGCACAATGTTTAAATATGATTTTGTTACTTCTATGTAATAACCAAAAACCTTATTAAAGCGCACTTTAAGGTTTTTGATTCCCGTTTCTTCTTTTTCACGTGTCTCCAGTTCCATTAGCCAATTTTGACCATTTTCCGCCGTATTGATCAGTGTATCAACCTCTGGGTGAAACCCCTTCTTTATGATGTTTCCATCTGTAATACTGATGGGTGCGTCTTCATCTATGGCACGCTCCAGCAACTCATAAAGATCCTCCAGGGGATCTATGTCATCGTTAATTTCTTTAAGTAAGGACGCACTCGTATCCGAAAGTAATGATTTTACGGCAGGCAGCACACGAAGCGAATTTTTGAGGGAAATACAATCGCGCGCGTTGATTGTGCCGTAAGAAATTCGTGATATGATTCGCTCAAGATCATATATTTCCCCAAGATATTCGATCAAGGAGCCTTTGAGGTGCATATCATCATAGATTTCCTGCACTGCATCCAGTCTTGCGGTGATAGCGTCTACGCTTTTAAGCGGCTGCAACACATATTTTTTAAGCAGTCTTGCCCCAGGTGCGGTTTTTGTCTTGTCCAGCAGCCACAGCAGAGAGCCTTTTTTGCTGCCGCTCATTAATGTTTGCGTCAACTCCAGATTACGACAGGTCGTACTGTCCAGTATCATATATTGTGTTTCAACCAATGGCACAATCCGGTTAATATGGAGCAACGCGTTTTTTTGGGTTTGTTGTAAATATTGCATAAGCGCACCCGCGGCACAAAGGGCAACCTGCATGTCGTCGCACCCAAACGCACTCAGTGAAGTGACCTTGAAATGCTTTTGTAATGTATCAACAGCTGTTTTGTATTCATAAGCCCAGTCGAAATATGGCGTCACATAAGCATGTTTCATACCAAGCTTATCCAAAAGCTGCAATGTTCTCTTCATAAATGAATCAGCAGCAATAACCTCTTTGGGGGCGATGCGTGTCAGTTCGTTTTGAAGTTTTTGCATATCAAGTTCGTCTGAAATCAAAAACTCGCCTGTAGAAACATCACAATAGCAGATCCCGGCAAGGTCGCCGTTATACGAAACAGATAGGATATAGTTGTTTTCAGCTTCATCCAGCATAGAATTATCTACCACTGTTCCCGGCGTAATAACGCGGGTAACGCCACGTTTTACAATTCCTTTTACGGTGGAAGGGTCTTCCAGCTGGTCACAAATAGCCACCTTATAACCTTTTTCAATCAACCGGCCAACATAGGTATCCACTGCATGATGCGGCACGCCGCACATAGGCGCGCGTTCCTCCAGTCCACAATCGCGTCCGGTTAGTACAAGCTCCAGCTCGCGTGCAACGATCTTTGCGTCTTCGAAGAACATCTCATAAAAGTCGCCCAAACGGAACATAAGGATACTATCCGTATACTCTTCCTTCAAATCCATATATTGCTGCATCATTGGTGTGAGCTTCGCCATTTATTACCTCAATTCGCCAAAAAGCGTCGTCCGTTTTGCTTGTGAAATGTGTACAGTCTTAAAGCTGCCAATTAACCCTTCATCGCCTGCGAAATTAACCATCTTCCCGCCTTCCGTCCTGCCACAGATATGGTTTTTATCCCGTGTGCTGGTGCTTTCCACCAATACACATTCGTCTTTTCCCTCATAGGCTTTATTTTTTTCTTCTGTAATAGCATTTTGTATGTCGATTAGATGGACAATCCTGTCTCGCTGCTCTTCGGGCGGAATCTCCCCTTCCATTTTAGCTGCTTTTGTGCCGCTGCGCTTGGAATAAACAAATGTGAATGCGGAATCGAATCGGACTTCCCGGATGAGCGACAACGTTTCTTCAAAATCATGCACTGTTTCCCCCGGAAAACCAACGATAATATCTGTAGTGATTACGATATCCGGCATGGCCATCCTCAGTTTTTCAATCAGTAGTAAATATTGCCCGCGGGTATAACCCCTGTTCATTGTGTAAAGCACAGAATCACTGCCTGCTTGCACTGGCAAGTGGATATGCTTGCATATCTGCGGATGTGCCGCCATGGCTGCGATCAGCTCATCAGAAAGATCCTTGGGATGGGAGGTCATAAAACGTATGCGGCTTATTTTGGTTTGCTCGCATATCATTTGCAATAATTGAGGAAACGAAACACTGCCCTCTCCGTGGTAGGAGTTCACATTCTGGCCCAGTAGCATAACCTCCTTATATCCGTTTTGCACAAGCTCTGTTATTTCCTGAATGATGTGCTGCGGTAAACGCGAACGCTCTCTGCCACGCACATAAGGCACGATACAATACGAACAGAAATTATTGCATCCGTACATGATATTTACAAACGCAAGCGGTCCGCCTTGCCGCTTAACAGGGATGTCTTCGTGCACGCCAGTTGCCTCCGGCAGTACGTTAAGAATCGTTTTCCCATCCAGCAACCGCTCCGCAATCAGTTCGGCAAGTTCATATTGATTGTGAGTTCCAAGAATAATATCGACAAAGGGGAATGTCTGCGCCAGCTTGTTTGCAGCCTGCGCTTGTTGTGTCATGCATCCGCTCACAACAAGCAACAGATCAGGGTTCTCTTCCTTGCGTTTTTTTAATGCACCAACATTGCCATAAACCTTTTGCTCTGCATTATCCCGCACACAGCAGGTATTAAAAAGAATCAAGTCCGCCTCGGCAATGGTATTAACAGGAACATAACCGACCTGCTCCAATATGCCACCCAGCTTTTCCGATTCATGGTCGTTCATTTGGCAACCATATGTCACTATATGATAGTTCAGTCCTTTTTCCTTAATAAGTGCTGTCAATTTTTCATTTATTTTCATAGTATTTATTATAGTATAATGCCGTGCATATTGCACGCAAAAATCTCTCCTCAAAAAAGCTTTAACTGTGTCACTTTTAATGAGTCAGTTTTTCGCTCTGATATTTTATCTTCTTTCCCCAATGCTGAACATAAAAGCGGTGATGCAGGGTGATGTTTTATATGATTTTCTTGTGCCTTTTTCCTGTCCCGGTTTGCATAGCAATAAAGGCAGCCGTTTGTACAGGTGTTGTAAGCACCAATATCGATACTAGGAACACAACCGCATTGCGGCCTTTGGTTTTTGTCTTTTTTCAGGTTATATTGCTCTCCGGTAATGCGTCCAATTAATCTATCATCAATGCATTTTCCAGGCAGTACTCCCTCATCCGTCAAGTCCAGGAACTCAGAGCAACTCTCCACCTCAATATCATTTTGTTTTGCGATTTCAGAAAAATGTGCAGCAGCATACCTTTTTTCACCTTCTGTAGGTACAGCAATGTGCCGTTGCTCCATCCGGTCTTTGATTTTTGGATACATGTCTAAAAAGCTCAACATACATTGTTTTGTATAACGGCACAGCCGTATTGCTATTTTTTCAAAATACTCGACGTGATATTCCATCGTATACTTATCGCTGAGGAGCAAAGGGCTATAGCGCCATACAACGCGCTCCGGTCCAATCATATCAGAAAGTGCCTTGAAGGTGTCAATGATTTCCAGCGATTTCGGCGGTAGGCTACACTCAATCTCATTAGCGTAAGGGTTTAGCGCAAATTGAAAATAAAAGTCATAGTCTTTTAGCAGATCCAGCCGGTCGAGCATCGGTTTGGGATTTTTTGTCCAAAAGACGATACAATCAACGATATCCGGAAGCAGGCTGACACGACTTATCTGATGATAAGACACAGGATTACGAACAAGCACATGCTTTTCTTTAATACGCTGAAAAAACCACTCACTGTAGAGCGCGGGGATATCAGTTCTTCTGCTTGCGCTTATAATCATAGCAAGGCTCCTTCCAACGTAGATACAAAACACCACGATCGCTCGTGGCGCTTTCTATTTAACTATGATGCCCTAAAGATGTTGTTTGGCCCGAGCATAAAATATCGCACACCTCTTTTGAGAAGTGCGCGATATACAATCCAGCTTTTTGCCGGTGGTGCGGTCAGAGGGACTTGAACCCTCACGTCGTTTGACACATGATCCTTAGTCATGCCTGTCTGCCAATTCCAGCATGACCGCCTATTGATTTCATTCAGCAAGAAATATTATAATTTATGCGCGTGTCAAAGTCAATACAAAAGTGATACTACTAATCTTTCGTTACGTATCTTGATACAGCTTGGCAATTGTTTTTGCAATCAATGTTTCTGCATTGATGTAAAACGCATTTTCTGGCTGTACTTTTGCGACGTTTTGAGTATAAAAACGCTTTTTATATTCCTCTAAAATAATATCGTTGGGCTTGCCCGCTTTGTAGCTGTCTATTATGAGGTTGTTGGACTCATTTTCTACTTCCAGTGCCTTGTTGAAAAACTCATCAGCACTGCCGTCTGGCAAAAGCCCTATATGTGACGCAAGGATTCTTTGAGGCTTGTAGCTTGCGGCACGCTTGATAGAAGCTATTGTCTGGTCGTGGCTGATGATATTGCAAGGCGATATCTCTGCCGGAAAATCAACAGGAATACCCAAGGTTTCAGCTGCCGCCAACAGGCCCTCTTCTTCAAAATAATAACACAAAGAACACTTTGTATGTCCGCTGGCATCTATTGCGGTAATGGTCAGGTCGTCAAGCGTAATCGTTTCCCCGTCCTCTATGGTCTGGTCAACGGCAAGGCTGTCCAAATGGTCGGGATACGCTCCTACTCCGGCTTCATCCGCCACAGCTTTGTTCAACTCCCGCATAACGGAATGCACTTTTTCTTTTGCAAGAATTTCGCTTGCAGTCTGGCTTGCTACTACAAACGCTGAAGGAAACGCTTTTTTCAGGCAGGCACTGCCCGAAGCATGATCATAATGGGAGTGTGTCAGCAAAATAAGATCTAATTGACGTCCTTTTAATATATTGCTAATATTTTCAGATGTTTGTACCGCGCAGTAATCCTGCCCAGAATCCACTAACACCGCAGATTTTTCTGTTAAAATCAAAAAACAATCACTGCCTTTATAAGCCGTTACATCAATTACATTAAAATCTCTCATTATTTTCCTCCGATTCACTGCATTTTTACTATAACATATCAATTACTGGTGGTTCAAGCCTAAGCGGAATGTTTACCCGTAGCTAGATTTGTGTATTCTAATAGTAGAAAAAATAATTTGGAGGAAGAAATGAAAAAAATAATTGCATTCGTAGTTTTGATTACTCTGACCTGTGTGTTTGCCGTAGGCTGTGCCGAAACTGGCGGTGGTAATGAATCAACTCCATTTGAAAATCTTAAGCTGATGGATACAGGAACGATTGACAATATTGAATCGGATGGCGATAATACAATGAGAGTGACAATAATGCCGAAGGATAGCCCTGGGGACGAAACAACAATGCCATCTTTTATTGCGATGGTAACACCGGAAACG
>JAJDHD010000079.1 GCA_030266015.1 Christensenellaceae bacterium OttesenSCG-928-K19
CCGGCTGATCAAACGCCGCACGGTGGCACAATCTGCGTGCGAAGGCGGCCATGTTACGGTAAATGGAAAAGTGCAAAAAAGCTCCTATCAGGTAAAGGTTGGAGATGAAATTACAATTGCCTTTGGCAAGGCGCCTCTTTCTGTGCGTGTCCTTTCCATGGAAGATTCCACAAAAAAAGCGGATGCGACCGGTATGTATGAGGTGGTGGGGCAATGAACGTCTGTGCGGTGATCCTTGCGGCGGGCAGTGGCAAACGCATGGAGCTTGACACCAACAAGGTGTTTATAAAATTTGACGACCAAAGTGCCGTGGTGCGCTGCCTAAAAACGTTTGAGGGCACCGGGCTTTTTTCCAGTATAGTGGTGGTGTGCAGGCCAGAGGAGCGTGAAATAATCCGGCGCAAGGCTGCACGTTATTTAAAAGGCAATACCTTTATTTTTTGCGATGGCGGCGCGGAGCGTCAGTATTCGGTGGAAAACGCGCTGGAATATGTGCCGGAGGAAGCGGACATCATTGCGGTGCACGACGCGGCAAGATGTTTTGTTACGCACAAGATTATAAAAGACTGCGTTTCTTCTGCCATACGATTTGGCAGTGGCGTGGCTGGCATTGGCGCGACAGACACCATAAAGCGCACCCAAAACGGCGTGGTGACGGAAACGCTGAAGCGCGACGAGTTGATTTGTGTGCAAACGCCACAGGTGTTTCGCGTGGATGTTCTTAAAAAAGCTTATAAAAAAGCGGTGGAGGATGGATTCCTCGGCACGGACGACGCATCCCTTGTGGAGCGTCTGGGAGAGACGGTGCACATAGTTTCCGGCTCGGTGGATAATATTAAACTCACCACGCAGGCGGATGTTGCGGAAGGCGAGAAGATTGCGGAAGAGCAGGCAAAGAAAGCTTCGGACATCAGGATCGGAAACGGGTTTGATATGCACGCGTTTGCGCAGGACAGGAAGCTGATATTGGGTGGTGTGGACATCCCCAGTGAATTTGGACTGGATGGGCACTCGGATGCGGATGTGCTGGTTCATGCCATTATGGACGCGCTTTTGGGTGCGTCGCGCCTGGGGGATATCGGCAAGTTGTTTCCGCCGGATGATATGCGTTTTAAGGACATTTCCTCTATTAAGCTCTTAAAGGAAGTGGGAGACCTGCTGCGCAAATATGGCTATAAGATTGTCAATATTGACAGCACGGTTATTATGCAGGCGCCCAAAATTAGCTCCTATAGCGTGAAAATGATCAAAAATATTGCACAGGCACTTGATATGGACGAGATTTATGTGAATGTGAAAGCGACAACGACAGAATATCTTGGTGCGCTGGGCCGTGGCGAAGGCGCGGCGGCACAGGCGGTTTGCATACTGCAAAAACGGTAGGGTATATGGGAAAACGTAAAAAGAGATTTAGTGCCGCGCGACGGCCAGTGGCCGTTTCTAACATCAGGTTTTCTAACGCGTGGCCTGTTGTTAAGCTGGTTATATTAATTGCCTGTGTTTCGGTAGGGGTTGTGTTGATGGTTTTGTATGGATTCCCGCTGATCGAGGACCTGATTAAAGGGGTTGACCCGGCCCTGCGCTACCAGCCAAGTGTGGAAAAGGAATTTACCACGGCAGCCCATGAAACGGCGGATGAGGAATACCAGCCGTTTGAGATGTACCTGGCGGATCACAAGACGAAAAACGATCCATATATCTATGGCAACCAGGTCATATTTACCACGCGCGTGGAAAAAACAGATGTGTTCCAGTTGGACGCGGTGGGGATTTATGACACGGAAACGGAGCAGGTGAATATCCTGCCCAATGTGGAAAAGAAATACGACAACCTGCTGAACCCTGTGATGTCTGGCGATGTTGCTGTGTGGATTGACAGCATGGTAAACGGCGGCGGCAGGATTGTGGGCTATGACCTTGCCAAAAACAAGCAGTTTGTGATCAAGGAATATGGCTATGCTATTCCGGCGCTTTCTATTGATGGGGATATATTAACCTTTATGCAATGGGCGGGAGATACAACGCAGCGGCTATATGCTTACAATATCAAAACACGGGAGGCGGTGACCATCCGCCTGTTTGATACGGAAACGGGGAATAGTGCGGCGGATGTTTCCGCGACAGACCTTGTGTGGTCGGAATATAGGCCGGATGGCGGCGGTACAAGCGCTACGCTTAAACGGATAGTCTTTTCCGGCGATACGTCCCGGTTTGAAAATTACGACCTGGGGACGGATGTGTATGAGCCAAAAACAAACGGCAAGGATATTGTTTTTGCCACAACACGGGATATCACAAGCGGCAACCTGATGCTTTCCACAGGCGGCAGCGAGCCGGTGAAAATTGCTGAAAATGTTTTAAACTATGATTTAGGTGATAATTTCGTTGCTTACACAAAGGACGATACGATATACATCTCTTATACAAATCAACAGAAAACGGTGGCGATTACGACTGAGATCACCAAAAATCTTTTGGTGAGCGTGACCGGGAATGGCATTACATATTATGACATCACGGATGGTATATTAACGGATGAAGTGGTGATGTATACATTTGTGAAGTGAGGAAAAGGCATCCGGCAAAGCGGGAAGCTGCTTCATTCAAAGGGATATGCGCGGCCACTGGAAACTGTGATGCTATAGCGAATGCGCGCAGAGCGAAGTGAAAGCGCTGCCCGTGGAGTGGCTGATTGTAATTGCATTGCATCAAAAGGCATTTAACAATGCAAAAGAAATAAGGTTCATTATTGTGGGCGTTATTTTGCGCGAAAGAAAAACAGGATGATTGATGGAACGTTCGTGAATACAGGCTGGATGTGCGGCTAGTGCCGCGAATGGCATGGATGGTACAGGAGCGGCGATAGAAGGGCTAATACATGGCAAAAGCAAAAACACAATTTGTATGTGGCGAGTGTGGTTACGCGTGCGGCAAATGGTCGGGGCAGTGCCCGTCGTGCGGCGAGTGGAACACACTTGTGGAAGAAGAGGTGCAGGTGCAACCAAAGAGCGGCAAGCCGCAGCATGCATCTCTGCCCGCAAAGATCTATCGATTTGCCGATATTCCCGAAACGTCGCAAACACGGCATGAAACGGGTATTGGCGAGTTTGACCGCGTGCTGGGTGGCGGCGTGGTGCCAGGTAGTGTGGTGCTTTCGGGTGGAGAGCCGGGCATCGGCAAGTCTACATTGTTTTTGCAGATTGCAAAGCAGCTTTCTAAATATGGGACGGTGTTATATGTGTCGGGCGAGGAATCTCCCGCACAAATCAAGATGCGCGCCAAACGGCTGTCTATTGAGGACGGCGTGTTGCTGATGTCTGAAACGGAAATAGGAAGTATACTTGCAGGTGTGGAGCAAAACGCGCCGCGGTTTTTGATTATGGATTCGATACAAACGCTGTATGACGCAAACCTTTCATCCGCGCCGGGCAGCGTGGCGCAGGTGCGTGGGTGCGCCACAAAGATTACGGCTATGGCAAAGACGATGAATATTGCAACGTTTATCATCGGGCATGTGACGAAGGAAGGCGCTATTGCTGGGCCGCGTGTGTTGGAGCACATTGTGGATACGGTGCTTTACTTTGAGGGGGAACGTGCGTCCAACTTCCGCATATTGCGCGCGGTGAAGAACAGGTTCGGCTCTACGGACGAGGTGGGCATATTTGAAATGCGCGATGTGGGCATGTCGGAGGTGAAGGATCCCGCTATGCTATATGAAGGCGACAATGCGCAGGATTTAAACGGTGTGTGCATCTTCGCGGGAACGCAGGGGACGCGTCCCATGCTGCTGGAGGTGCAGGCGCTTTGCTCGCACACACAGCTCAATATTCCGCGCAGGCTTTGCTCGGGATTTGACGTTAATCGTTTGTATATGATTTGTGCCGTACTGGAAAAGAAGATAGGACTGAAGCTTTACACACAGGACATTTTTGTCAATGTGGCGGGTGGTATCAAAATCCGCGAACACGCGGCAGATCTTGCGCTTGCCGTGGCGGTGGTGTCTTCCTTGCGCAATATGGCAGTGGGGCGGGAAATCGCGTTTATCGGTGAGGTGGGGCTGGCAGGAGAAATCCGCCATGTGGCACAAATCACAAAGAGGTTGGCCGAATGTGAGCGCATGGGTATAAAGCGGGTATTTGCGCCCAAACGCAGCATAGAAAAAGGCATGAAGTATAACATGGAAGTGGTTGGCGTGAATACACTGTTTGACGTGCTGGAAAAGGTATTCTGATGAGCCGTTTCAAGATGCTTTGGAATGCATCCAGGGCGGCTAAAAGTGTGGCTGTGGTTTGTTGACGGCAGGGCACGGCAATCACATGGTTTGCGAATATGCTGTATGGCAGACTGTGTTATTGGAGAAAAGGAAGCTTTGGATTTGTGTAAATAGTATTTTGATTATATGTGTTGTATATTCGGCTACAGAAGGGAGGTGAAAAACATGTTGACAAAGATACTGAGGGTATTCATATCTGTGATAGGCTTTATTATAGGCTTTGGCGTAGTGGCAATGCTGCAAACGCTGTATGAGTACTTTGCGAAGGTGGAGCTTGCAGTGGTGCTGCAATCGTGGGTTTTACCGCTCATTTATGGCGCGGTCAGTCTTTCATCCGGAATCATTTTTATTTTATTATCCAAGCGAATTGTGGCATCTATAGAGCGCGGCATCAGGAAGCTGGAAAAAGGCCTTTCGGAGACGCCTGCCACCACGTTGTGGGGCGGGGCAATCGGGCTTATTGTAGGGCTGGTGATTGCGGCGCTTATCTCTGTGATTATTGGGTTGATTCCCATTGCGTGGATTTCTGTGCCGCTTACCATCATCGATTATATCATTTTTGGCTATTTGGGTATGTCCACGGGCATCCGCCGACGCGTTGATCTGATGAATTTTGTCAGTGCGCGCAAAGGCGGGGCGAAAATGGACGCAAAAAATGACACACATGCCCTGCCCAAAATATTGGACACCAGCGTTATCATAGATGGCAGAATATTCGATATTTACAAAACGGGCGTGCTGGAGGGATCTGTCATTGTGCCGCAATTTGTTTTGGCGGAGCTGCAGCGTATTGCTGATTCGGCAGATGACCTGAAGCGAACACGCGGCAGGCGCGGGTTGGACATCCTGCGCAGAATGCAAAACGAGCTGAAAGTGCCGGTGGTTATTTCGGAAAAGGATTATGAAGACGTGGCAGAGGTGGACGCAAAGCTTTTAAAGCTGGCGAAGGATATCGGCGGTAAGGTTGTGACAAACGACTATAACCTGAACAAGGTAGCGGCATTGCAGGGGGTGGAGATTTTTAATATCAATGAACTGGCAAATGCCGTGAAGCCCATACTGATGGCGGGCGAAGATTTATCTGTGACCATTGTAAAGGACGGCAAAGAGGCGAATCAGGGCGTTGCCTATCTGGACGACGGCACCATGATTGTGGTGGAAGGCGCGCGGGGCAAGGCAGAGCAGACGATGGAAGTGACGGTGACGAGTATTTTGCAGACGGCGGCAGGCCGTATGATATTTGCAAAAATGAAATGAGGCGATTATGAGATTAAAATTAATTGCGTGCAAGGCACTTTTCAGAGAAGTGTCCCTGATTTCGGCGTATAGCCAGAATTTTATCGACGCAACCTTTATGCGGCAAGGGCTGCACGACACACCCGACCTGCTGCGGCAGGCGTTACAGGAGGAGATTGACAAGATTGACGCGGGCGACGATGTGCACACGTTCCAGTCACATTTTGTCAAGCGCGAGTTTGACGCGATATTGCTGGGCTATGGGCTGTGCTCCAATGGCATTGTGGGGTTGGGGTCAAAGAAATACCCGCTGGTGGTGCCGCGCGCACACGATTGCATAACGTTGTTTTTAGGCTCTAAGGAGAAATATGCGGAGTATTTCAATAACCACAGCGGTACATTTTGGTACAACGCGTCTTGGATTGAGAATTCTGTTACGCCATCTGAGCAGTCGGATAAAGAGATGCTGGAAGTCTACAAAGAGCGTTATGGCGAGGAAAACGCCGAGTTTTTGATGGAGGCCGAGGTGACGGACAATTATGACCGCGCGGCTTACATCAAATGGCCGGAGCTAAGCTTCCCGCAACATGAGGAGTACACGCGAGACGCGGCCAAATACCGCGGCTGGGAGCTTGATATCGTGGAGGGGGACAGCTCGCTGCTGCTGGAATTTTTGGATGGCAACTGGGAGTATGACAAATTCCTGGTGGTGCCGCCCGGGCACAGGGTAGAGTCCGACCTTTCGGGTTCGGGCAAGATAATAAAGGCGGGAAAATGAAGCGTGGGGATGTTTGTTACGGCACTGTAACAAAAAAACACTAAAAATGAAATATATTTTTATTGACACGTTGTTTTCGCTATGATAATATAGTAAATTGCATCAGCATGTTTATAATGCGGGATTTTTGTTCTGTTTTTTGCGTAACACAGGACATGTGAAGCCAAGAACCCAGCGCGGGTAAAGCTGCCTAAAATTCCGTTATATATAATATTGTATCAAAAACATTTTAAATATAGGAGTTGTTGTTTCGTATGCATGAAGTTAAGTTTGGAATGAATAAGAGAATGAGCTTTTCTAAGATCAAAGAAGTTCTGGACATGCCGGACTTAATCGAAATCCAAAAAAACTCTTACCGAAGATTTTTAGAGGAGGGGTTGGGGGAAGTACTGAAAGACATCTCCCCAATCACAGACTATTCAGAAAACCTGGTTTTGGAATTCACAGATTATCAAGTGGCGGATGAGCCAAAGTATTCTGTGGAGGAATGCAAGGAGCGCGATGTGAATTTTGCCGCGCCTCTTAAGGTTCAGGTTCGCCTTCTTAACAAAGAGACGGGCGAGGTGAAAGAGCAGCAGGTTTTCATGGGCGATTTTCCGTTGATGACGGAAAAAGGCACGTTTATCATTAATGGCGCGGAGCGTGTTATTGTTTCGCAGCTTGTGCGTTCGCCGGGTGTGTATTTCGATTTGGACAAGGATAAAGCAGGGAAAGATCTCTACACTTCGCAGGTTATTCCCAATCGCGGCGCATGGCTGGAATATGAGACGGATTCCAACGATTGCATGTTTATCCGCGTAGACAGGACGAGGAAGCTCCCCGTCACTGTGTTCCTGCGCGCGATGGGCTTGGGTACCAACACAGAGCTGCGGACGTATTTTGGTGATGACGAAAACCTGGAAGCGACACTAAAGA
>JAJDHD010000008.1 GCA_030266015.1 Christensenellaceae bacterium OttesenSCG-928-K19
TTTCGCCATAAAATCCGCTAAGATACTTATTGCTTCTTTTGTCGTGAACATAACATGCGAGAGTAGGATAGAGGCTCGGTCGTGGAATCAGATCTCAAATAATGTTTTATCACGACCAGCGAAAAAACACGCCGATCGACTAAGCGGTGCCGTTTGCATGGCAAAACAGCGCGACCCTGACACAAATAGCAAACCTTATAAAACCCGGAAACAAAACACAAGGCCTGCTAAATGGCAGGCCCCGATTGTACAAAACGGTATGCTCGTGATTTTCTTTAAAATCGGTTGAAGTGTACCCGCTCCGCGAACGGCTTGCGCGCCGCTTGCTTGCCTTCTTCGGCGGGAACGCCAATGGGCAGCATGGCTCGTACGCACAGGTCACCCGGCACGTTGAGCAAATCGGCAACAGCCTTCGCGCGGTTCTCGTCGCGCGTTTCTCCGTCTGTCCACACGCTGGCGTAACCAAGCGCAAACGCAGCCAGCATGATGTTTTCCACCGCGGCGGCGTAATCCTCTACCTCAAAGCACTTGCCTGGGTACGCCTCTATGGACGAGGTCAGCACCACCACCACAATGGGTGCGGAAGCGATGCCTTTGTGCGGGAATATCTTATTGAGCTCCGCGATCAGCACCTTATCATCCACCACTACAAAGCTGGTACCCTGCTGGTTTCCGCCCGTCGGCGCGCGCAGCCCCGCGTCCAGAATCATCTCCACCTCCTCTTTGGGGATGGCGACGTCCTTGAACGCCTTGCGATAGCTGTGCCTCATTTTCACCACTTCAAAAAAATCCATTTTTAAACCTCCTGTTTCCTCTCATACTCTTTAATTTTGCCGTCGATATGCCCGTTCATACGCGCAAGGAACGCCGCTATGGTCTGCTTTTCATCCTCCGTCATCGAGTCGAACAGCGCGAGATCTTTCGCGCGGCACGCTGTGTGCCCACTCTCGTGCTCCGCGTTAACGACGCGCCCCTTCTCGGTCAGGGAAAAGTACAGTTCCTTTTTGTTTTGCGACATGCGGTACTCTTTTAAGTCCCCGCTCAAAAGCAGCCGTTTGCCGATCTTGCTGGCCGCGCCCCTAGTAATGCCAATCTCTTTTGCAATGGATGTCACATTGGGCGAAGGCAGGTTTGCCGCCGCCTGCAGTACATGCAGCTCCGTGTGGCTGTATGCGGGCGCAAACGGCTTTGCCGAAACGCGTTCCAGTTCCGTTTGCAACTCGTGCATCCTGCCAAGCAACGCGTGCAGTTCCTCGTTTGTACAGCCCCGTGGCTTCTCTGTGTTTTTTGATTCCATGGAAACAATATAGCCGATGACCATCACGTTGTCAAGTGGGAAATAGATAAGCACAATAGGCTCCGATAAACCACTTTCTGAAAAATACGGCGCGCAGGCATGTTTTAAGCAACGCTTTTTACCAATTGGGAATGGACCGAATCGCCTAAACATTATATATTAAGAGTTTTATGAAAGTGTCACGCGCAAGCAATGCAAACCATCACTCAAAAAAGGATAAAAATGTATTACAGAAAGCTTTGAGGCCCTTTATTTATGGGTGTTCTCGCTTTGTCGTAATTATACTGTATTAGGCATGTAAATGCGTCTGTGATGGCCATGTTGCGCATACCGGATAAATACGCAATGGAGCGTGGAGGATGGAAGACGGATCAGGTCATGAACAGAGTATATTCTATAACAAGCGTTGACCAGCCCGAAGTAGTGAAATTTCTAAAAACGCTTCCAGATGTAAGCAGAGACTATCCAAGATACACAGACGGTAAAGTGATAACCATGTGGAATCTGATACCAAAAAAACTTATGCCGCCTAGAATAAACGTGCGATATTGCTGTGAAAAGTTGAAGGAACGGTATGGGCGTGGACGGTTGGTAGTAACTGGCGTACGTTGGGCGGAAAGTAAAAACCGCACATGCAATCAGGCGCTTATAAAAAAATTCGGGAAAAGCAAGCGGGAAGCCGTGATGCTCCATAACGATAATGATGAATCACGGAAGATGGTTGAAAATTGCTATAAAAAAGCAAAAACACTGATGAACCCAATTATTGACTGGACAGACGAAGATGTGTGGGAATTTATAAGGTCGGAAAATATACCATATTGCGAACTTTATGATTATGGACATGATCGGCTTGGGTGCATCGGCTGTCCTAACTCTGCGAGGCAAGAAGAAGAGTTAAACACTTACCCTGTCTATAAGGAAAACTATATCAGGGCATTTGACAGGATGATTACGAGGCGAAGAGAACTAGGGAAACCGACAACATGGAATAGCGGCGAAGAAGTAATTCGGTGGTGGCTGGCAAAAGAAACAAATCCGGCTGTTGACGGGCAGCTAGCTATGGAAGAACTGGAATACTAACCGTTCTAACCCCACTAGGCGTGCCACATCGTATGAATGGAATGGAGGAGAGATGGAACTACCACCTGACGCGGGGAGAATGTCAAAAGAGATTATGCAGGATTGCAATATATTTTGTGAACTAGCAACCAAAGGGTGACCACAAAAAGGGTGGCGGATAAAGAAAGCAAAAGGCAGATTTCTTTAGTTAGAGCAGAGAGGAAGGGATTTAAGTAAAGGGGATTTGAGAACGGATGAGAGCAAACAAAAGCGCCACCTGATGGGTAGCGCGTGGGGGACTTACTTAATGCCTGAGCCGTCACCGTGGTTTGGTGGGGTAGGCTTGGTTCCAGGCTTAGCGCCGCAGCGTGGGCAACGGCTGTTCGGGGGACCCTGCCAGCTCTCTCCGCAAGCGCATTTCATGGGAATTGTGAAACGCTGTATGCTTGACACAAAGCCGCCGTTTGCGTCGCCGAGTTGTTCGTCAGTTAAAGATTTTTTGGTTTCGTCGTCTTTCATGGTTTCATCTCCTTTTAGATTGTGAAGGTGGCGCGGGGGGGTGGTTAACATCACATACTGTCAAGTCGGCGCATCCCAAAAATTATCACAGCCGCATTTAGGGCACCGCCTTGACGATCCGGTAGTATCCCACTTATGGCCACAGCGTACACACTGTAGATGGTTTACGTGTACCAATGGTATGGGCCTATTACCTAAGACACCGCCGTTTGCCTCGTCCAACTGTTCATCGGTTAAGTTGGTTTTAGTTTTATCTTCGTTCATGATCGTATCTCCTTTTGGATTGGTTACTCTATTATACGGCGGTGAATGGAAAGTGTCTCATAAAAAATGAAAGCGAGGAAGGAAAATGAAAAGATTATACGTTGTAACGATGGAAGATGGCAGCAGGTGGGGCGTACCGGCAGAGATCATAGCAAAGCACCGTGCAGAATATTATGCAAGCGTTGATACGGACACCACCTATCAGAATGAGTACGACCTAATGCTCCATTGGTTTGATGAAGGGGATTATGAGTTTGCAGACTGGCCTAAGAACAACATGAATTGGTCTGATGTGAAAGAGCGTGCCGTACAGATGCCGAATGAAAGCAAGGACGTTGATTGGGAAGAAGGCTGGATAAACGGCGAATATGAATTCATTGTGGAAAGCGAGGCGTGAGGGGATATGGCTACCCTGTATCTCATATGGGGAGTATAGCACAGGAAGGGGAGAGTATTGTCAGGGCAAAACTTACTACACCAGAAAGGCAGTATGTTAGCTTGAGGTACGTCACTGGATTTAGTGCGTCTGAGGTAGCTCGGCGTATGGATTATAGTGAAGATCATACACGAAAAATTAAAAAGCGTGCATTAGATAAAATAACAGCGCTGGAAAGATAACCGCTTTTGGAACGGTAATGTCGGTTTTTTTGTGATACTATGATACTGTCAAAAATTATAGAGCTGCCCATACCTGCTTGCAGGCTTTGGGGGCCAGAGGGTTGAAGCATTGTTTTCAGCTCTCTTTTACTTTGGACATAGTGGGTATATCAAAACGCGTTAAGCATGTGCCAGGGGCGGGGAGGCATTGCGTTTTATGAAAGGCGATATATGAAGTGCATCAAGGCTGACCTACGTCCATCCTATCTACATTCCACTTCAAGTATGTATTACAGAGTTCATATTGTGGCTTTCCGTTTTTTACAACTTGATTCTTACTCTTATCAATCATGGGCTGTGTTCCACCGTCCACCCAAATGAATAACCGTGTATACAACTCTCGCCCGATCCCCCAGGCAGTAGCAGCACGCTTAAATGCGTCTGATGCTTCGCCCTTCTTTTTTTCTATATTGCTTTCGGTTCCACAGTCCTGTTTTGCTACCCACTGGTCTGTTTCATTGTCCCAAACAGAGATTGTGCAGAACAGCGTACCGTTAATGTTTTGGTATTCGCTTCTCCATCCCATTAAGGCAAAATCATAAAATGATTGAAGAAAACTCCCGTCCGTACATCACTGTTTTTGGTAGCGTTTACAACTTCCAAAATGCTAATTATCACATCGTTATCAAAAATTTCGGACAAAGTGCCAGCACCATTCTTGGGTTTTGCACAGACTACGATATTGCCACTTTATCTCTCTCCCAAGATCACGATCCCTTCTCCAATGTCGTTGGGTTAACTCTTGCGCCCGGACAAAGTCTTTCTTGCCCAATCGATGTGAAAAAGCTTCCTAAAGACATAGGCGGTATCGGCTTCACTATTCACTACTCATGGGGAAGGAAGAATTATCATGAAAAGAATTATCTAAAGATTACTTCAAATTTCAACATCCCCTATACTCGCGCATCCTCAGAAGGAAAAGAATTAAAGATCATATCTTATGCCTTGCAAGAAATCGCCGAACGACTACCGTATGCAATATCAAAGCATCTTGCGTCCGTGATGGATATAAAGCTTAGCAAGTTGAGACCGTCTCACGTTCAGGGTATTATCAACGATCTTGATGGACATCGCAGAACGCAGGAAAAAGTATTGCTCACAATAAAGCAAATCCTAAACCAAGCGGTTATTAATGACTTTATCTATAAGAATGTTGCTATTGGCGTGTCTCTTCCACCGAAACAAAAAACGCAAAAACGCGCACTAACAACTAAGGAACAAAAAGAAATATTCGGGTTAAAACTGCCAGCGCTCACACGATCCTATCTAAGCATCATACTATACTGCGGCCTGCGTCGCGGTGAAGCCTGGGCGCTTACAAAAAAAGATGTTAATTTCAAAGAAAACACAATAAGCGTCGACAAGACGGTTTCGCTGGAGGGCGGGCTGAAGGTCGGGCCCCCAAAAACAACAGCATCCATCCGCACCATCCCCATGCCGGACACGCTTGTTAAAATCCTTAAGCCTTACTTAAAACAGCAACCCGGAATGTTTGTATTTGGAGATTCTTCCGGAATTATGTCTGATAGAGATTTCCGCAAAATGTGGGATGACTTCATTTCGCTATATAACAAATCTAAGGGCGGCTCAAAAGATATCCGAGCCATAGCTGATGACATAACCCCCCATATATTCCGCCACACTTATGCCACTATGCTATATCAGGCTGGCGTAGATTTGAAGTCCGCGCAGTACCTTTTGGGGCATGCAACCATCGCTATGACTTTGGATATTTATACACATTTAGACAAATTAAATAATGTCGATATGAGTAAAAAATTGAATGCATTTCTAAAACAAGATTTAGTCAAAATTTAGTCAGATTCCGAAAAAGTAAATATATGTAAAAAAGCAAAAACCGCCACAACCCTATTGGTTAAGCGGTTTTTCTTGGTGCCGAAGGTGGGAATCGAACCCACACGGTATTGCTACCACAGGATTTTGAGTCCAGCGCGTCTGCCAGTTCCACCACTTCGGCATATATTTTTTTACCTGCAAATAATAGCATACCCTAAAAAGGAAGTCAAGAAAAGCTCTTTGCTTTATCTGCCGGATTATCATATTTATTATGATATGCTCCGCGCCTCGCTAAAGGGATAGAGCACCCAAAACGCATGGCCCACAATCTCCTCCCTTGCGATTGGTCCGGTATTTTTGTTTCGGCTATCCCATGAATGCGCACGGTTATCGCCCATAACAAAAACATGTTCCTCCGGCACCAGCACCGGCTCCATGTCCGCATATGGCTCATTGCTGACATAAGGCTCGTCCAGCGGCTGCCCATCTATATATACAATGCTGTCCCGCACTTCTATGGTTTCACCCGGCAGGCCAATCACACGTTTCACATAAGTGTCTTCTTCTCCCGGGTATTTCACAATAATAATATCCTGTCGTGCGGGAATTCCAAAATAGCGGGTGACTTTTTCCACCGCCAGCCATTCACTTGTATGCAGTGTTGGCAACATGGACGGGCCGTTCACCAATATGATGCCAAAAACAAAATTGCGCACCACCAAAGCAACCGCCACTGCAATTACTATTGTGAGCACCCAGCCCCCTGCCATTTTTCTTTTTTCCGATTTTATCATCTATGCCTTATCCCCGGTTTTTTCTGCTACAATTTATTATACAGCTTTTTGCTTAAAATAGGAAGTTTCTATTCATCCGCCTTCACAATATTACCGAAAAATTAGCCGCCCCCTATAATATTACTGGATAAATCAACGATTTTATTATAAACTGGATATACTATATCAACTGAAAAATATCCTGCATAAAGAAAGGACGGAATACCATAATGAACGAATCCAATCTTGTGCTTCATGGTCTGGGGCAGATGTCCCTCTCTGTTGATCGCAATTGCCTGATCCTGGAAATGAGAAAAATCAACGAGCAGGTTCGCGTGATTCCGCTGGCAAAAATACTCTGCATTGAAGTGTCTGAGCCTAAAGACGACCACCGGGGTTACATTTATTTTCGAACACCGGACGCCAACAAAACCATTAAGCCATCCGTAACGGGACGGGACGTAAACGCTGATGACGACATGGTATTCTTTGATGGCGACGACAACTATCAGGTTGCTTTAAAAATACAGGATTGCCTGATGGATTTCTATGAAACCCGCTGAGCGCGGCATATTTACAACACTGCAAACATAAGGATACTGAAAAAAAATGATAAAGAAGCACAGAATCATGATCTGCCTCTTCACAGCACTGGTGTTCCTGTGCTCTTTTCTGCTGAACGGATGCTCTGCTTTTCGGCTGCTGGGAGAGCTAACAGATGCGGCGATAGCGGAAATTGAAAACAGCGCCCCCACCGCTACCCCAGAGCCGCTGCCCAGTGCCCCGGAGCCATCCGTTTCTGCCAACCCACAGGAGGACGCTGAGGAAGAGGAACGCCGGCTCACCTCTTTTGACGACATGGAATATGAACGGCCGGACGCAACCGAGACAATCCGGCGCATAGAAGAGATCAATTCCAGCATTGCAGCCAGCGAAGACTTTGAAGCGCTGGAAGCGTTGTTGGAAGAAGCTGTCGACCTTTATTATCATTTTCTTTCTATGGGCACATTGGCGTCCATTCATTCTTATATGGATTTAAGCGACGACTACTGGCTGGAAGAAGAAAAACACATCTCCCAGAACTACGCGGGTGTACAGCTTTCCTTCCAGAAGCTATACCATACACTATTTGACTCCTCTTTCAAGACCCAAATAGAAGAGGAATGGGGCGAGGATTACTTTGACGCGATTGACGACATGGAGTATGTCAACGAGGAAACAAAGCCACTCTACGAGGAAGAAGCGCTGCTCACAAGCAAGTATATAGAAAAAGTCACAACCGCTGCTGTAGACTATAACGGCGAGCAACTGACTTACTCGGATATTATGTCTCTGGCGGATTATGACGAGCTAAAAAGCGCCCTTTTGGCTTGGTATGACGTCTATAACCCCGAGCTTGGCCAGCTTTACATCGACCTTGTAAAAGTCCGCCAAAAGATTGCCCAGGCCCTGGGATACGACAGCTATACCGACTTAAGCTTCGACGGCGATTACCCGGATTATACTCCCGAAATGGCCGAGCGTTATCTTGACGATATTGTGAAATATGCCGTCCCTGTGTTCCAGCAGCTTGCTTACGACGGACTTGTATACAGCCCCTCGGTATCCATGGAATATGAAGAGTTTTCCGGCTTTCTGCGCGACGTCCTCCACAACCTTTCCCCCGACCTGCTGGAGACATATGACGTTATGGAGCATTACGGCCTGATTGATTACGAACCCCGCTCCTTCAAGGAATCCGGCGCGCAGACAACCTATATCTACGATTATGACGCACCCTTTATCCTGATGAATTATGAAGACGACGCTTCCAGCATGTCCACGCTTGTGCATGAATATGGACATTTTAATGAATATTACCTTACCAGAAACGAGCTTGCCGCTTCGCTTGATACGGTGGAAATCTTTTCGCAGGCGCTGGAGCTGCTTGTAGCCAACCATTACAGCTCATCCGTTGGCGACGAGGCCGGGTATCAAATGCTATATGATATTGTATCCGATACCTTTACCTCCTATGTGGAGCAGCCTTATTACACCGCAATGGAGCTACAGGTCTATTCACTTGACCCGGACACCCTAACCGTGGATATGCTAAACGAAATCGCCCGGCAAGAATCCGCGCGCTTTGGCCTGGATATTTTCTGGTTTGACGAATTCCATTTATATGACTGGGTAACGTTAGTTCATATTTATGAATATCCATTCTATACATTGTCTTATTCCACCTCGGCAGATGTATCACTGCAAATTTGGGAAGCCTCCCTGCAGGATGAAGCGCAGGCCGTTGATATTTATTTTGACCTCCTCTACCGCGAGGAGAGTGATAAATTCATCGAAAACGTGGAGGCGGCAGGCCTCACCAGCCCGTTTGAGACGGGGCGCGCGCAAGAGGTTGCCGACTTTGCACAAAGAATGCTGGTGAATGAAGACTGGCCGGGATGGCAGGATGCTGCATAAGCGGCAAAACAATTCCCCTTTTAAGCAAATAGCAAAATGAAAAGCAGCAATGTGCAGAACGCTATATAATACGCGCTGCACAGCCGTTTTTTGCGCTTACCGACTCCACTGACCTTTGTGAAACCACAATAAATTTTACATAACCCTGATGAAAAGCCCGGATAAACCGTGTATACTGTATCATGTAATAAAACAGATACGGAGACTTTTAACCATGCGAAAATCCAGAAAGATCCTTCTCATTATCATTGCAGTTGTCGTGGCTTTGGGCGCAATAGGCGGCACTTATTTTTATGACAGGCGGTATGGCCGCAAAACGGCGCAAAACCTGCCGGTGCAATATAACGCGGCCGCCCTTGAAAACGCCAATGCGCAAACTCCCGCTGCCACAGCCGCAACAAACCCAAGCAACCTGGGGTTTGCCACAAAGCTGATGCTGGATGGCACAGAGGTTGCGCCGGACGGCTTCAGCAGGGAAAATGAAATCAGCTTTAGCAATGGCAACAGCTACACAGACGCAGAAGGGATCATCACCTTCCGCGGCAACAATTACAGGGATTCCGCCAGCTATGGCAGCCCTGCAATCGCCCAGGCAAAGCTTTCTGCCGAATATTGGGAATACAAAACAGGATCGCTGCCCAAGGGCGACCTGACGCAGGCAAAAGGCTCGGACGAATGGTCGGGCAGTGGGTGGACAGGCCAGCCACTAATTGTTAAGTGGGATGAGCAAACAAAGCAGGTCATGAACCTGTACCCTGAAAAGAAAGAAAAAGCCAATTTGGTGGAAGTGATTTATGCTACGATGGATGGCAATGTTCACTTCCTGGATTTGGAAGACGGCACGGCCACGCGCGACAAGCTGAATATCGGCCTGCCGTTTAAAGGCGCTGGCGCGCTTGATCCGCGCGGATACCCCATCCTCTATGTGGGCGCGGGCGATTCCCTTCCCTCCTCCGTAAACAACGGCCAGGCGCGCGTATTTATCTATAGCCTTGTCGATTTCACCTTGCTGCATGAATTTGGCGCAAGTGATCCCTTCTCCCCGCGGGAATTCCACGCATATGACAGCTCTGCATTTGTGGACGCGGAAACGGACACACTGTTGTATCCGGGCGAAAACTCTATACTATATACCATGAAGCTTAACACGGAATATGACCCGGCCACAGGCGCGCTTTCCATTGACCCGACAGAGGAGGTAAAGTGGACGTATTCCACCGACCGCACCAGCGAAGAATCCTTCTGGTGGGGCATGGAGGACAGCGCGTCTATCTGGGGCGGTTATATGTATGTTTGCGACAACGCCGGAAATATGATGTGCATTGACCTTAACACCATGCAGCTTGTGTGGGCGCAGGATATTATGGACGACGCAAACGCCTCACCCATCTTTGAAGAAGACGCAAACGGAAACAAATATGTCTATGCCGCTCCCTCGCTGCATTGGCAGCAGGACCCCAAAACAAATACAGGGCGTATTTCCATATACAAGCTTAACGCCATGACTGGGGAAATTATATGGGAAAAGCCCTATGAGGTGCATACTGTGGACGGTATTTCCGGAGGTGTGCAGGCTACCGCCGTGCTGGGGCAGGGCAAAATAAGCGATCTGCTGATTGTGCCTGTGGCGCGCACCCCGCAAAAGCGTAACGGACAGCTTGTCGCGCTGGACAGGGAAACAGGCGAGGAGCGTTGGGTGTTTGATATGGCAAATTATGCCTGGACTTCTCCTGTTGCAATATACGCCCAAGATGGCACGGCGTATATCGTACAATGCGATTCTGCCGGAAACATCCATTTGCTGAACGGCATGGACGGCACGCTGCTGGATACACTCAGCATCGGTTCTAACATTGAGGCATCGCCCGCTGTATATGAAAATACAATAGTAGTAGGCACAAGGGGCAAGCAAATTGTGGGCGTGACCATTGAATAAGCCGCAAAAAACATAATGTATTATATATGATATACACAACAGAAGTGTACAGCGTTAAAAGCAGGCTTTTTGCCTGCTTTTTTCATTTCAACAACAGTATTTCAATACGTTTTTTATGATTATTCTAAAAAACTAGCTGCATTGCAGTGTGCTGTTGTCTAATTTCCCTTTTTATTGTACACAGGCATAAAACAGATGGCTCGCCATCCGTATCCTGAAGCCCTGCGCACACAAAACCCGCCGGAGAACAAGCGTTCTATCTGCTTTGAAAATAGCTTATGCACATTCACAAGCTATTCTGATCACTCCCCACTTCTATACACTATTCAATTCTAATTTATGCGTTTCGGCTCACAATTCGTTTGCTTTCGACATAATAATCAGTTTATGCCCCCACCAGTCCACTTTTGGCGTTTCTGTTATCTCGTTTGCTCCCTGCAAACAGATCGCCAAATTCACCAAGTATAGATGCCCTGCAATCGAGCGGAAGCACTCTTCATGTAAACACGTACCTCAGCATGAACAGTGCCGCATAAAACAAAGGCAATGATATTTGGCATAACCCAATAGAATAGAAATTCCTTTGGCAAGACTTTCACTCATATCCCTTTTATACTGTCAAATTTCCTATTTTATTCCTCATGGCATCTGCCACCGCGCCCACGCACTGCCTTTTGCCGCCAATTTTACATTTTTCTATCCCAATTTACATTGCAAATAGATACATAAACATTTGATATACTTTATGTTTTTTTGATTTCATCCATGTTTACACTTGTCTTTTTTATTAAAAAACACAACGGAACTTTCACTTCAAATCGCTTTGCGATGGGCTTTTTCAACATTCCTCAAACCATACGCCGCGCCATGCAATAAGCACCTCTGTCAAAATTTGAGTCTTCCCTTTAGGTTGTTACTATACACCAGCCCGTTCTTCGCCTTTCTCCTGTTTTTCGCAAAACATCGTAATATTCCTGATTATGTTTTATATTTTTGTATTTTGTGTATAATCATTTTAATTCGTGTTATATTGTATTATTTTAAAGATATTATCATGTATTTATGAATCCCCTTCTTCCCTACCTATACCGGTATCCTTCACCCCTGCCCATACATTCATTACAGCTCTATATAGGCGTCACGCTCCGCGCCCACAGACACATAACGCACCCTGCTGGCCGTCATTTTTTCTATATAGCGCACATAATCCAGCGCTTCCCTTGGCAGGTCTGTCGGCTTTCGGCAACCAGAGATATCTGTATGCCAGCCCTTTACATATTCTATAACGGGCTTGGCCCCGCTTAAGGCATCCCCCACCGGGAATTCCTGGGTCTGGCGGCCTTCCACCTCATATGCCACGCACACGGGTATTTTATCCAGATAAGACAAGACGTCCATTTTTGTAAGCGCAATCTCATCGGCGCCTTGCACCCTCACGCCATAGCGCGATGCAACAGCGTCAAACGCCCCTACACGCCGCGGTCTGCCCGTAGCCGCGCCATATTCCCCCCCCTGTTTCCGCAGCTCTTCCGCTTCTCCGCCAAACATCTCTGCTGTGAACGGCCCTTCTCCCACACAGGTGGAATACGCCTTCATAATACCAATTACATTTGTAAGCTTTCTGCCCGGAATTCCCGAGCCAATCGGCGCATATGCCGCAATTGTAGAGGAGGACGAAGTATAAGGGTAAATGCCAAAGTCGATATCCCGCAACGCTCCAAGCTGCGCTTCAAACAATATATCCTTGTTTTGCCCGGCGGCTTGCTCCAAATACCGGCCGGTATCACATATAAACGGCTTAAGCTGGTTTCCAAACTCGCGCAGCCATCCTGCGACGGCCTGCGTTTTTACTTCGCTTTTTTCATAGGACTTATGAATCGTCAGGTTTTTCCATTCCACAATATCCGCCACCTTGGCGTCCAGCGTTTCCTGATAAAGCAGGTCGCCCATGCGAATGCCCTTTTTCATATACTTATCGCCATATACAGGTGCGATTCCCCTGCGCGTAGAGCCGTATTTGGCATCTTTTAGTCGTTCTTCCTCCAATATATCCTGCTGCACATGGTATGGTGTGCAAATAATAGCGCGATCTGATATCTTCAGGTTTTCCGGCGTAATTTTTATGCCCGCTTGCTGTAGCCTGCCTAGTTCCCCGCAAAGGTGTTCCAAATCAATCACCATCCCATTGCCCATCACATTTATAACATCCGGGCGCAGTATGCCGGATGGCACCAGGTTTAGTATAAATTTACCCTGGCTGTTGATCACTGTATGCCCGGCGTTGTTGCCCCCCTGGTATCGCACCACCACATCATATTTCCTGCTCAAAAGGTCTACCATACGACCCTTTCCCTCGTCTCCCCAATTAATTCCTACAATCGCTGTTAACATCACTTTCACACTCTCCAATACAATTTATCCGTACTGCTTTATGTAGCACACACAATATACGGTAGCCTTTGCCCAGGTGTTGTCCGTTTTGTGTCTTTGCTTTCCCCGGGCACAGAAATACATAATATTCCTTATACGCCTAACAAATTCCATCTGCCATGAATCATTTTTGCTGCTGTTGAATGCAGCTCTACTTTCTTCTTTTGCTTGTCTACTACCTGCTTGCATAATTCACAAATATCGTTACTCCGTTACACAGTCATATTTTAACGCTGCGTCCTATCCATGTCAATGTGTTTTTGCAATATCTCTGTCGACTTATTTCATAATATGTTTATTATCCATTATGCATTGGCGTATTTTTGCAATTTCCTACACCCTAATTTCATTTTAATCTATAAAGGTTGCCACATTATGTAGCATACACCGCGCGCTTAAGGCAAACATACTAAAAAACGCTTGCGCAAGTGTTTTTTCCGCCCCATGATTCAATTCCCCGGTAAATGGGTATTTATGATATTGAAGCAATATGTAAACAGAAAGAGGGAAATATACCCATGGATGAGAAAAACAGTTGTTTTGTAAAACCGGAGGGCACCGAGGATAAGGCGCTGGATGTTGTGGAAGCCTGGCACGATGCAACAAAAAACGATGTAACCGGCAGCTATTCCGGTTTGGATGAAGATTGCGGTGCGCCAGAGCAAGATGCGGACGATCTTTAAGCAATCAGTGAACCACATGCACAAAATAAGCTGTCTAGGATAGACAGCTTTTTATTATGAAACCCGGTCATCTTAACACCTGATATAGCCGTTCCAATCCCTGCTCCAGCACCTTTTGCGGACATGCTATGTTAATTCGCTCAAAGCCCGAACCGCCCTTGCCAAAAATATATCCTTCATCAAAAAACAACTGTGCTTCTTGCGTCATTCTGTTCTCCAGTTCCGCATCTGTCATTTCCAAACGCCGCATATCCAGCCATTGCAGATAAGTGCCTTCTAGCGGCGTCACTGTGATATCGGGCAGGTTTTTGGCAACAAAGCTTTCCACAAGCTTGCTGTTTTTGTAAAGCACGCTTATCAACTCCTCCAGCCATGCCGCGCTGTTGTTATACGCTGCCTTACAGGCTTCATATGCCAGCACATTCAGCTCTATCAACCCAATCTTCATTTTTTCCGCGTGGAATTTTTCGCGTAGCCCTTCCTCCTGTATTATAATATTGGAAGCCTGCATTCCTGCAAGATTAAATGTCTTGCTGGGCGCGGTAAGAATGACGCTGTTACTGCCAAAGCCTTCCTTGGCCGTGGAAAAAACAGTATGCCTGTATCCCGGCATAACAAGGTCGCTGTGAATTTCATCCGCCACCACGAGAACACCATGCTTTTCACACAGCTCGCCCACCTGCCGCAGCTCGTCCTTTGTCCACACTCGTCCCACCGGGTTGTGCGGGCTGCAAAGCAGCAGCATTTTATTTTGGGGATTTCGCACCTTGCTTTCAAGATCTTCAAAATCTATTTCATATCTTCCGCCGCGGTTTATCAATTCATTTTGCACCAGCACCCGCCCATTATTTTGCGCCACCAAAAAAAATGGGTAATACACGGGTGGCATCACAATCACGCCATCCCCCGGCTGTGTAAACGCGTTGACGCACAGCCCCAGCCCAATCACCACCCCTGGCGATGTTTCGATCCATTCTGGGCGAACCTCCCAACCATGACGGCGGCGCATCCACCCGCATACCGCTTCAAAATACGCGTCTGTTGGCTCTGTATACCCCAAGGCAAGCCCGCCAACCGCATCCTGAAGCCCACACACAATCTCCGGCGCTGTCACAAATTCCATATCCGCCACGGAAAAGGGCACAATCCCCCGCTCTACCTGTGGGTTTTTCTTTTTCATTTCAAGCCATTTTGCCGAGCCGGAATTACTCCGATCCCTCACTGTTTCAAAGTCATATTTCATATCTGTACCTTCCTGTGATGCTATTATAGCATATGGACGTTGCCGGAACAAAAAAAGCCACAGCTGCGCAGCCACGGCTTTTTACTCAATTTCTTATCTTTTATTTCAGGTTGCTGAACCTAGCTGTCTTGCGCTGGATCTCGTTTGGCCTGTTTTCCAACGCTTCCTCCAGTTGCTCTTCACGCGTTTTGGCAGCAGCCTCTGCCGCAATATTATCCGCGGCCTTGTTTACATATGCCGGGGTGATCCCTGCCTCATCCGCTCCATATTTATAAAAATAAGCAAACTCCATATCGTGGATTATTATATGCTGCACAAACCATTCGTCAATAAACTTATCAATAAGCTTGCCTGCCTGTGCCAGCTCCCCGCCTTTCAAAATCTTTTTCTTAAGCGTTTCGAACTGCGCCGCGTAATATCGGTGGTAGGACTTGTGCATACCCCACTTGGGATAGCCTGTGGTTTGGTGCAGCTTTTGTTCTTCATCCAAATGCATAAGCAAGTATTTACCAAAATATTCAACCAAACTGGGAATGCGCGCCGTATCTTTCTGATCCCTGAGCTTCTCCAGCCGCCGAAATATCTCTTTATGCTGGGCGTCCATTTCCTCTACGCCAGTTTTAAACAAATCATCCCAAATTACCAACGTCTAAACACCGCCCCATCAAGCAGGCTTTATCCGCCCGCTTTTTATTTTCCCGCTACCCTGTTTTTATGTTAATATCCAATGAAAATTAACATTTTATTTGGACACTATCATTATACTGTACTTTCATCTTTCCCGCAATACAGTTTTTTTGGGTATTCCCGCATTTAATTTCGTATTTTATCATTAATGCAAAAATCTGTCTTTTTTTCCGCTTAGTACTGCGATTGATTTTAGAATATTCATCATTTTCTCATATATTCTAATGCTTATGCAAGTGCACGCCTATATATGCAAAATCCTTACCTGCCTCTGTGCAATAGACAAACTGGCGGTATCAAAAAAAAGCGCTTATCAGCGCTTTTTCATAATAGTTACCTGTTTTTTTACAATATCGGCTATGCTGACCACACGCGTTGCGACGTAAGCGCATCAAATTGTGGCTCTGTGCTGTATGCGCCTGCCGAGGACGCGCTAAGGGAAAAGAAATCGCCATTACCCAAAACCTGCTCTGCTTCATCCGCTTTTCTGGGAGCGGTAACGCTGCGCGTTTGCATTGCGCTTTTCACTTCCTGAACAGGCGTTACAGGCGAAACCGGGCCTGACCCGCGTGCACCGGAAACGCCGGGCAAACCTGCCACACCAGATATTCCTGAAATTGCGCCAATCGCATAGCCTGTCATATAAGACCTTCCTTACTGCTTCACTTTGCATATACTCTACCATGCAAAAAGCCCAGTGTCAACGGATCTTCACACTTTTGTTACAATGCAAAAGCCCTACCCCGGCGGCCTGCGCTGCTATCCTTTTGAACCTTGCAGTTATGAATAATATCGAGTATTAGTATCCCTTCCCCTTTTCCATCTATCATATACCGAATATTCTGTTGATTTTGGAAAAATCACCATACAGGGTGACCACGTCACCTTCTTTCAGCACGGTTTTCTTCTTCACCTTTTTCATTTTACCGCCGTCACGCTCCAAAAAGACAACAAATATTCCATGCTTTTTTGCCAGCCTTGCATCCCGAATGCTCTTGCCCGCAATTTCCTTCGGCACGGTTTTCAACAAAACCTTTGCCAGCGAACCCTTGCGGTATTCATCAACCAGCACAATAGTATTTTCGCGGCGGCCATAGATTTTCTTCCACGCCCAGTTTCCAATGCGCTTATCAAAAAATTCCTCTATAGACGGCACACGCTTGGCCAAAAGGAAAATGACAAAGAGCAGCGCGGCCGTAATTAAAATGGGCCACAGCTCATCTTCCGCATATGTGGGAATGGACATTAACACATTGACAAATACGCTCACAACCGTAATGCTGAACACATAGCCAAAGATCATAACTCTTCGCGCCATCTTGCGCCGTGCCGATACCTGCAACACCACCTCGCTCTCCAGTGTGGTAAATCCACTATTGGTGAGCAGCGACACCACCTGAAAGCGTGCTTTTTCCGCGGGCAGGCCTGTGCGGCGGAAAAAAATTGAAAACACATCAATTAAGATAATATAAATAACCATTACAGCGAGAAACAAGGTAAGGGAAATCGATAAACCCATATGCATCCTCCTTTGATGTACAGCGTTGTGCCACTTGGTGCTTTGCGCACAGCCGTTTTCTCTTTATTAAGCCGGATTTTTTGTTCTCCGGCAAGTGTTCTACCCATGCTATTACACGCACAACCCTCTTCATCATGCGCTTTTTCAAGTTTGTGCCCTCATGCATTCCCTACAATCTATTTGAGGTGCCCCAAAATCACTGACCAATGATCCTGCAGTTTTTGCAAACTGAATGACGCATTTGCCGGGCTGGTGGACGGCAGGCACAGTACATCCCTTGAGATATATTTTCTGTAATAGGCATATGCCGTTTTTCCATTGGCAAATACCTGTGCAATTTTTGCTTTTTTGAATATAGGCGAAAAATCATTTGGCTGCGCGTTCCTGATGCTGCTGTCTGCCGAGCCATGGATATCACACGATTTTAAGACGTCATAGACCGCAATATGATGCAGATGGAGCATTTCTTTTTTTTCCTCCACCGTCCGTGGCATCCTGCTGCCAAGAAGCGTGGCAAGCACCTCGTAGAAGCGGTTTCGCGGATTGCCATAATAAAAGCCCTCGCTACGCGACTGCACAGAGGGCATTGTGCCCACAATCAGGATGCGCGAGCCGCTGTCATAAACCGGCGGGAATGTGTGGCAAACGCGCTCCATGCCTCAGCCCCTCCAGCGCGGGTACGCAAAAAATTCGTGCTTCATAACTTGCTTCCAATACATATCCGTTCTATCCACCAGAAACGGAAGCAGCAAAAACAGCGGCATACCCACGACATAGCCACCCACAATGTTATTAATATAGATCATACGGAATGTTTCCCCAAACGCGCCGCCGCCCGCAAGGGCAATGGCTATGGAAACTGTGAGTGTGCAGGCCACAATGCCGGCAAACGTGAGCACAACAAACCACAAAAGCTTTTTAAGGCTGAATATATTGGGGATTTTCAGGTTGTCACGCCTTCGCAAAAGCCCCCATATTTTATAGGGTATAAACGCAAACAGGAAGTTACCGATGGCACCGCCTATGCTGGCAAGCGACAAGGTACCGTTTACAATATCCCCCGCCACATTGCCTGCCGCCACGCCCAACGCACCCGCTGGGCCAAACATCAGTCCCAATGTGACAGGCAGGCCGTTAACCGGCCGAAAGGTAGAAAACCCGGGAATGAGCACCATGTTTGACCCAATGAGGGACACGCCCAGAAACGCGCCGGCACAGAGAAAAAGTGCCAGCCACATCCTGCCATATCCAAACATCTGCCTAAATTCCCTCATCGCGCTTCTTCCACCCCTTCGAAGCAATGATGTCCTAAATCTTAACCCTGTTTAGTTCTGATATACTTTATGGATTTCACATGTTTTTACGTTTAATTGCTAAGTACCGCCTTGATACGCCGCACTCCGGACGAGGAGCTTTGCTCCTTTTTGATTTTAAATTTGCCCAGCTCTGCGGTATTTTTGGCGTGTGGCCCCCCACAGATCTCCATGGAATATCCCGGGACGGTATAGACCTTTACCACTTCGCCATATTTTGATTCAAACACGCCCGTGGCACCTTTTTCCCTGGCCTCATCCACAGTCATCTCTTCCATAGCAATATCAATACCTGCGGCTATCGCCTCGTTCACAAACGTTTCCACCTGGTCAAGCTCATCCCGCTCAACCTTGCGGGGGAAATTGAAGTCAAACCTCAGGCGCTCTGCCGTGATGTTGCTGCCCTTTTGGCTGATGTCGCCGCCCAACACTTTGTTAAGCCCCGCCAAAAGCAGGTGGGTGGCCGTGTGCAACCTTGCCGTTTGCTCGCCCGTATCCGCAAGGCCGCCCGCAAAGCGTTGCTCGGCTCCGGCATGGGATAGCTCTTGATGGTGCTTAAACGCTTCATCAAACCCGGCTTTATCTACCTTTATGCCGCGCTCCGTTGCAAGCTCCAGCGTAAACTCGATGGGAAAACCAAATGTATCATACAAGCGGAAGGCGCTTTTGCCGTCAATCGTATCGCCCTGCATTTTTTCCACTACTTTTTCAAATTCCTTCAGGCCTTGCTTAATCGTCTTCTGGAAACGATCTTCCTCTTTGGCTATCTCGTCTATAATGCGCTTTTCATTTTGCTGTAATTCCGGATAGGCGTGGGAATATTTGTCGATCACCACCTGCGCGATCTCTGTGAGCCTGTTTTCCGGCACACCCAGCTTACCCGCAAAACGGATGGCACGGCGCAGCAAGCGGCGCAGCACATAGCCCTGGTCTACATTGGACGGCGTAATGCCACGTTCGTCACCAATCATAAATGTGGCACAGCGCATATGATCTGCCACAATGCGGAAGGCACGCCTTGTCTCCTCGTCCGCCCCGTCATATTTTTCGCCCGAAAGCTCCTCGGCCTTTGCGATGATGGGCGCAAACACATCTGTTTCGTACACAGAGCCTTTGCCCTGCAGTATGGCAATTGTCCTGTCCAGCCCCATGCCCGTGTCCACATTCTTTTGCGAGAGCGGCACATAGCTGCCGTCCTGCTGCTTATTGTATTCCATGAACACGTCATTCCAGATTTCAAGATATTTGCCGCAGCTGCACGACGGATTGCAATCCGGCCCGCACGCTTTTTTGCCTGTGTCTATAAACATTTCCGTATCCGGCCCACACGGGCCTGTTTGCCCTGCCGGCCCCCACCAGTTGTCCTTTTTGCCAAGATAGAAGATGTGGTCTTCGCTGACACCCTGCTTCATCCACAGCTCTGCCGCCACGGTGTCCCTCGGCGCGTTCTCGTCGCCCTCAAAGCAGGTGAAATATAGCTTTTCTTTGTCAATACCCAGCCATTTTTCGCTTGTTAAAAACTCAAAGCTCCACGCAATCGCATCTTCCTTAAAATAATCACCCAGCGACCAATTGCCCAACATCTCAAAAAAAGTGCAATGGCTCTCGTCGCCCACTTCATCTATATCGCCCGTGCGCACGCATTTTTGCACATCGGTAAGGCGCGTGCCCGCGGGGTGCTTCTCCCCCATCAGGTATGGCACCAACGGGTGCATTCCAGCCGTGGTAAACAGCACTGTAGGGTCGTTTTCCGGTATGAGCGAAGCGCTGCGGATTACAGCATGGCCTTTGCTCTTAAAAAATTCCAAATACATTTCTCTTAATTCGTTGCTGGTTAGGTTCTTCATACAGTCGTTTATTCTCCTAATAATAATAGTTGCTATGTCACATCATTGTGATGATTTGCATTTTTTAGTTTCGATTTGCTTTGGCATCATGTACACAATGTCACAATGGCGTTCGCAATGATATCCGCCAGCCGCACCAGGTCGTCTATCTCTATATATTCATCCGGCTGGTGCTCTGTGCCCACCTTGCCGGGGAACACCGGCCCAAATGCCACGGCATTTGGAAAAGCGCGCGCATAGGTCGCCCCACCAATGGTCATGCAGGTGGCTTTCTCCCCTGTGCTTTCTTCATATGCCGCCTTCAGCCCTTGCACCAGCACGGAATCCTCCGGCACAAAGTGCGGCCGCTGCGCGAATCTCTTCTCCACCTCGTAGGCTGTCATTTTTTCTTTTACGGTGTCAAAAATAGCATCCCCGTCACCAGAGATGGGATAGCGGATATCCAGCCCGGCGTGCAGGCCGTCCTCCTCCATTTTGATATAACCAAGGTTAAGTGTAAGCGCACCATGCTCATCGCTCCCGGCAATGCCCATCGCCTGCCCGTCCGTTTGCAAAGCCGTGTACCGCGCAAGCTGGTACACCGCATCACTGAGATAGCTTTGCTTCATGGGAAGGGTGTTTAAAAAGGCAATCAGGTAAGAGATAGCGTTCTTTCCATCCTCTGGAAGTGAGCCGTGCGCCGAAAGGCCACGCGTGATCAGATGCAGCCCGTCTTCACGCTGGAGCAGCTCCACCTTCACCGGCACATCCGTGTTGAATATATCCACCAAATCCTTTATGTCGTCCTTTTCCGCCGAAAGCACCGCCTCGCAATATGCAGGCACCACGTTCACCCTGTCCCCGCCGCTGATGGACAGCAGCCGCAGGCCGTCTTGCGGAAGCTCCTCATCCGCTTTTTTGAAAAGGTCAAGCTGCAGCAGTCCCTTCTCCCCATTGATAATGGGAAACTGTGCGTCCGGCGAAAACGCCATTGTGGGAATCTCCCCACCGTTCTTTTTATAGAACTCAATATCTGACCAACCGCTCTCCTCATCGCAGCCAAAGATCAGGCGCACGCGTTTGTTCAGCGAGATGCAGTCGTCTTGTATTGCCGCAAGGGCAAAAAGCGCCGCAATGGCCGGGCCTTTGTTGTCAATCGCGCCCCTGCCATAGATTTTACCGTCCTTCACCATGCCGCCAAACGCAGGCACTGTCCACCCGCTGCCCTCCGGCACCACATCAAGGTGTGTTAAAATGGCAAGCATTTCATCGCCGTCACCGTAATCCACATAGCCCAGACGGGAAAACATACTCTCGCTGTCAAAATACATCCGCTCCGCGAAGTTGAGCATTTTATTGAGCGCAAAGAAAAGATCGCTGCCATATGGCATCATTCCCTGCGGCTCCCCCTTCACGCTTTTGACACGAAGCAGCTCGCAGAGCGCCTCCACCATTTCCTGCTTACGGGTCGCCAATGTAAAACTGATCATCTGACCATTTCCTTTCCTCTACCCTTGTCTGTTCTTTCTCCGATTTTTCATACATAATTATTATAGCAAACCCGCACAACATTGTACACCACGAAAATTTCCCGCGCATACCCGCAAGGCGTACGGGGTAGGTCTTTTGTACCGGGCAGGCACACGGGCATTGGATGTGCGCCAACCCATGCATACTGCGCGGGGATAAGCCGCATGTCCTTTCTACTCTTTCCCCCGCCGTAAAGCTACGCACACAGCAGAGCGGCATACTTCCGGCAATCATGTCATAATAGAATGGCCCGAGGCGCAAATCATGAATTTACGTTTATATTAACAATGTTCAACATTGATATACATTTATTATATCTTATGTTCTATGCTCTCCCTTCATATTGTAGGCTGACGGAATATACGTGTGTGCGGCGGCGTATGGCCCTCATACGGGGGTTTTGCTTGAAAGAATGCTTTGAAGCGCATATAATAGAAGGGATATCTACAGATACAGGAAAGGGAAGCAACAAAAAATGAGTGAAAAATTCTATATCACCACACCAATCTATTACCCCAGCGACAACCTGCATATAGGCCATGCCTATTGCACCACGGCAGCAGACACCATTGCGCGCTTTAAGCGGATGACGGGGTATGACGTTATGTTCCTTACGGGAACGGACGAGCATGGGCAGAAAATTGAGGACATTGCCAAGGAAAAAGGAATGCAGCCCATCGAATATGTGGATGGTATTGTGAACAATATCCAGGAGCTGTGGAAGCTGATGAATATTACAAACGATGATTTCATCCGCACCACCCAGCCGCGCCATGTGGAATGTGTGCAAAAAATATTTAAAAAGCTGTATGACCAGGGTGATATTTACAAGGATACCTATGAAAGCTGGTATTGCACACCGTGCGAGTCCTTTTGGACCGATACACAGCTTACCGAGGATGGCAACTGCCCCGACTGCGGCAGGCCGGTGCACCGCCTGAAGGAAGAAAGCTATTTTTTCCGCGCTTCCAAATATGCGGACAGGCTGATTTCCTACATTGACACCCACCCGGAGTTTATTCAGCCGGAATCACGCAAAAATGAAATGATGAACAACTTTTTGCTGCCCGGGCTGGAGGATCTTTGTGTGTCGCGTTCGTCATTTAAATGGGGTATCCCTGTGCCTATAGAGGGCGAGGAGGATAACGTTATTTATGTGTGGCTGGACGCGCTCTCCAACTATATCAGCGCGCTTGGCTATATGAGCGATGACGACAGCAAATTCCAAAAATATTGGCCGGCAAACGTGCAGCTGGTAGGCAAAGAGATTGTACGCTTTCACAGCATCACATGGCCCATTATGCTGATGGCACTTGATTTGCCGCTGCCCGAGCGGGTATATGGCCATGGCTGGCTTACATTACAAGGCGGCAAAATGAGCAAATCAAAGGGTAATGTGGTGGATCCGGTGGTGCTGGCAGAGCGCTATGGCGTGGATGCGCTGCGGTATTTCCTGATGCGCGAGGCGCCGCTCGGCAGCGATCTTACCTTCTCCAACGAGCTGCTTTTATCCCGTATCAACGCAGACCTTGCAAACGACCTGGGCAACCTGCTTTCGCGCACGGTGGCAATGATAGAGAAATATTTCGGCGGCGTGATCCCCGGGGACCTGGAGCCGCACAACACCGACGAGGTTTTGAAAGACTCGATAGAAGGCCTGGCGGCGGACTTTGAGCAAAAGGTGGACGAATTCAAAATCAGCGAGGGACTGGAGCGCGTGTGGGAGTATATCAGCGCCATGAACAAGTATATCGACGTAACAATGCCATGGGCGCTTGCCAAGGAAGCGGACAAGAAAAACCGTCTTGCCAGCGTGATGTACCACCTTGCGGAAGGCCTGCGCATTGTGAGCGTATTGGTGGAATGCGTAATGCCGGAAGCCGCGGTTAAAATACGCGCGCAGCTTGGCATGGAGAAAAAGGAGCTTTGCAGCTTTGAGAGCGTGCGCTTTTATGGCGGGGAAATCGAGGGCTGTAAGGTGCAAAAGGGCGAGCCGGTGTTCCCACGGCTGGATGTGGAAAAAGAGCTGAAGGAGCTGGAGGCCCTACGCAAAAAGGCATTGGAGCATGTGCCGCAAAAGAAAGAAGAAAAAAAAGCGGAGCAACCCGCAGAGATTAGCATAGACGATTTTAAAAAAGTGCAGCTGAAGACGGCAAAGGTAACAGCGTGCCAAAACCTGAAAGGGTCGGACAAGCTTTTGCTGCTCACCGTGAAGGTGGGCGACGAAGAGCGCACCATTGTATCGGGTATCCGTGAGAGCTACAGCGCAGAGGAAATGGTGGGCAAAACAGTGATTATTGCGGCAAACCTGAAGCCTGCTAAGCTGCGGGGCCAGCTTTCCGAGGGTATGGTGCTTGCCGTGGGCGATAACCCCAATGTGAAGCTGCTCACTGTAGACGCACAAGACGGGCTGACCGTATCGTGAGGCGGAAAAAGCTTGTTGCGGCAGGCCTTGCCCTGCTACTGGCATTTGTCCTTGCGGGATGCGCCGCGCAGCAGGGGGGGCTTACGCGTGAGGGATACCGCCTGCTTGGCGGCCTTTCGGGGCAGGCTGTCGGCAATACTCCGGGCAATCTTGCAAATGGCGGGCTTGCCGCGCCAATTGACGATAACAGCTATTATATCTGGAACCGCAATTACGCGGGGCCGGATGTCTCCTCTATCCTGCAAGTACATGGCGTTAATTCTGTGGAATGGTATTTTGCGGGCGCTGTGGCAGACAATATAAGCGATGGCGGCGACGGCTGGGTATATTTTTTGCTGGGCGACGGCAGCGCCTGCCGGGCCGAGGTGGGCGGCTATGGCTTTGAAAGCCTGATAAATGACCTATCCTGCCACCAGCTTGCGCTTGTGGGGGACACGCTTTTTGTGAGCGGTCAGGACAGGGACAGTGGCGTGATCCTTGCGACGGACAAAAACGGCGGTAATCGCCGGATAATATTCCGCACCGACGGTCATTATACCCCGGGTATGCTGCTGGTAGGCGAGGCCCTTCTTTATGCGGTGTGGAATGAGGATACAGAAGAGGCGGAGCTTCGGCGGGTTGCGTTTGGCGGCACAAGCCATGAGGTGGTGCTGCGTGGCAGCTTTTCCTCCTTCCAGTCGGAGGGGGGCACGGTTTATTATTCCGCGGAGATTAGGGAAGACGGACTTTTTTCACTGTATGAGCTAGCTGACGGAGCCAAAGAGCCTGTGCCGGTGGCAGAGAACGTTCAAAGCTATTATGCCGGGGACGGCGGGCTATATTATCTGGTGCGCAAGCCTGTGGAAACGGCAGACCTGACCCTGTATTACAGGGAGAATGGCGGACAAGCGCAAAAGCTGGCGGACTGGCAGCGCGATGACCTTACCGGGCTGGACGGCGGCGTGGAGCTTTTTATGGCAGATGGCCGCCTGCTGTGTGTCACGCGGCAGGGCTACCTTCTGTTTTATTATGAAATTGCCTCCGGCAACATGATGGAGGGCGTGGCGCGAAGCAGCCTCACCCGTTCGTTTTTTAAGTGAAATGGCAGGCAGAAGTGCTTCACCTGGCAAATCCGAATGACGGGGTTGATTTTCATTCTTCTTGAAAAAGGCTTTGGGGAAAGCGTTTCTGCTATAAGGAGCAAACACATGCCGCTCCGGCATCCTTCTATCGACAGCCCCGCCTTCCCCGCAAATGCATCACGTTTCTTTTCGCAAACAAAACGGTAAGGACCGGGCATGGTAAAAATGCCCTTATGAGCACATATGAAAGGACTCAATATGTATTACGACACACACGCCCATTTATTGGATGAGCAATTTGACGAAGACAGGCACAGCCTGATACTGTCCCTGCCCGGGCAAGGCATAGGCTGGTATAACGAGTGCGGCTCGGACATGGATACCTCCATCCGCGCGGTTGCGCTGGCAAAAGAGCACGCCATGGTTTATGCCGCGGTGGGGGTGCACCCGCACAGCGCAAAGGAGTGGGACGCACATTCTGCCGGCGAGTTGAAATCGCTCGCCAAAAACAGCAAAGTGGTGGCGATTGGCGAGATTGGGCTGGATTATCACTATGATTTTAGCCAAAGGAACACTCAAAAGGACGTTTTCGCACATCAAATGGAGCTTGCGTGGGGATTGGGCTTGCCTGTCATCATCCATAGCAGGGAGGCAACAGAGGACACGCTTGCCGTATTGAGGCGTTTTCCGCATGTAACCGGCGTGCTGCACAGCTTTTCGGGCAGTGTGGAGACCATGCGCGAGGCTCTTTCCATGGGGTATTATATATCACTTTCCGGCGTGGTCACGTTTAAAAACGCAAAAAAGACGGTGGAGGTGGCGGCAGAAGTGCCTATTGAACGCCTTTTAATAGAAACAGACAGCCCGTATATGGCGCCGGCGCCCCATCGCGGCAAGCGTAACGACCCTTCGCTGGTGAAGTGCGTGGCACAAAAGATTGCGGAGATACGCGGCATGGATACGGCGGAAATAGAAAGAATAACAACAGCGAACGCAAAACGCTTTTTTGGCGTTGAATAAATAGGAGGAATGCGGCTATGGGAAAATTTAAATGGGCAATTGTGAGCACTGGGTATATTGCGCACCGCTTTGTGCAGGGAGCTCGGCTGCTTCCGCAGGCGGATATTGTGGCTGTGAGCTCGCGCACAATGGAAAGCGCAAAAAAATTCGCGGACGAATATGGCATTGCGGGACGCTATGACGATTATGGCAAAATGCTGGCGGAAGCAAAACCGGATATTGTGTATGTCGCCACGCCAAACATTGTCCACTATGCGTATGTGATGCAGGCGCTGGAGCGGGGTATTCATGTGCTGTGTGAAAAGCCGATGGCGGATAACCTGACGCAAATGAATGAGATGTACGCAAAGGCGGCAGAAGCCGACCTGTTTTTGATGGAAGGCATGTGGACGCGCTGCTTCCCTGCTGTGCGCAAGGCAATCGATTGGATACGCAGTGGCAAAATCGGCAGGGTAAACCACGTGCGGTCAGAGTTTTCCTTTAAGCCGGAGGACGGCCACTGGCAGCCGTGGAAGGCCGAGGCGGCACTGGGTGGCGGCGCAATACGCGACCTAGGCATCTACACGCTCTCTATGGCGTTCCTTGGCATTCCGGAAGAGCCGCTTAGCATCACATCAACCTGCGTGCCATATCGCGGCGCGGACTTGCATAGCGAGTTCTTTTTGGAATTTGCGGATAACAGGACGGCCTTTTTACGAAACGGTATGGACACGATGGCCGGACTGGAAACGGTGATTTGCGGCGATGAAGGCCAAATTAAGATTGGCAGGGTGTTCTTTTGCCCGGACAGGGCTATTTTGTACCGTAACGAAGAGGGCGGCGGGTTTGGCTATGTAGAGCAAGAGGTGTTCGACGAGCCATATGAGGCCACCGGCTTCCAGTATGAGGCACAGCATGTGATGGACCGCATAAGCGCAGGCGAGACCACCAGCGACTGGTTCCCCCCCATGGAAAGCCGCAAGATTTGCCGCATAACGGATGAATTCCGGCGCAAGTGGGGCATCCGCTACACAACAGATCCGGAAGGATGGTGGACAGACTGAGCGCAAGCACCTTTGTATACAAGCTGGGAAACGTAAACTACATCAACCTGACAAACAAGTGCACCTGCGCCTGTACCTTTTGCATACGTGATAACGGCGGCGGCGTGGGCGGCTATGACCTGTGGCTGGAAACGGAGCCGTCGGCACAGCAGGTGATCCATCTGCTGGAAAGCGATAAAACGGATATTGTGTTCTGCGGTTATGGCGAACCCACCATGCGGCTGGATGCGCTGCTGGAAATTGCCCGTTATGTAAAAGGCTATGGCGGGCATGTGCGGCTGGATACAAACGGCCACGGCAGCGTGTATAACGGGCGGGACATCGCGCCTGTGCTGGCAGGCAAAGCGGAAAATGCGCCGGAGCAAGAACGTGGGACGGAAGTTCTTTGTACGGGAAAACAAGGCACACGGCAGTCATCCGGCATTATGCCGATTGACGAGGTGTCGATCAGCCTCAATGCGCCCACAGCAGAAGAATACGCAAAAATCACTAATTGCCGTTATGGGGAACAAGGCTTTTATGATATGCTGGGTTTTGCCGCGGCCTGCGTGAAAAACGGCATCGACACGGCGCTTTCCGTGGTGGACGTGATTGGCGACAAGGAAATTGAAGCCTGCCGTAAAATCGCGGAAGACATTGGGGCCCGGCTGAAGGTGCGCCATTACGTGGAGTAAAAACAAAAAATTGCCTATATCCGCCCGATCGCTTGTGGGCAGATAACAACGGAGGGAAGCAATGCAAATTAAAAAACTTTTGGCAGAAGAAGTTCCGCTGATCCATTCGTGCCTCTTAGGCCTGGCAGAGCATCACAACAGCATCGAAGGCTCGTTCTCCGGTATTTATCCCACACATACCCTTGATGAACGGATGAAGGACACACAAGAGAAGCTGCGCGGCGGAGACGCCGTGCTGTATGCCGTGATGGAAGATGACAAGGCAGTGGGCTGCATGTTTGCGTTGGTAGACGGAGGCGTGGGCACATTGGCCATCCTTTATGTAGATAAACGGTTGCGCGGCAAGGGTTACGGCGACGCGTTAATGCAAAAGGCATTGGATTTTTTCAAAGAGAAGGGCGTTACCCTCATAGACATCAACGTGGTGGCAGGCAACAACGCAAAATCATTTTATGAAAAGCACGGTTTTTCCCTCCGGCAATATGTGATGAGCAAACGGACGGGGGAATAACGCTTTTGGGAAAGCCGATGAAACGGAAAACAGGCCGTTTGTAGCTGTGGCCTGTTTTTTCGTATTCAACCCGCAACAGGCAGGTTAATGTCGGTATTTGCCAAGTGGATGGAAATGGAGATTTGCTGTGTGGTATACTCCTCTGCAATCCCATCCGCACCCTCTTGGAGCAGCCCCATAATCCTTGTTGTTTCCGCAAACTCCCTGATCCTGGCCGAATCTACATCCGCCCCCGTATCAGGCAGGCCCTGTATGGGCACAGTCACAGCCATCTGCTCCAGATCTTCCATGATACCTTCCAATATTTCGTTACGCTCACCCACGGTGATGTCGTCTTGCGTGCCCGGAACGTTCCATTCAATCCTGAATATGGTATCAACAGCGGCACGCTGCCCATCCTGTAATTCTTTTGTAAAGCGGATGCCATAGGCCATTGTGTCACTTGCGCCCTCCGCCAGCCGCAACGCTGTCTGGACTGCCCCGCCATCCGACATAGTATCCGCAAAGCTCCTGTCATGCTGCGCCAGCATTTCTTCATATTGCTCGAAAAAACGCTCCACATCATATTGTACAAAATTATAACCGCCTATATTGAAGTATGCGCGGCTTTCCTCTATTACCACTGGGGAAAGTGTCGTTGCCGGTGCTCCAGCCGGATGGGACGCCACAAAGCTTTCTTCCGTGACGGAATCGGCTATGGCCCCAGATTGCTCGCCAACGGAATGAATGGGCGACTCCTCCTGCCCCATCGTGGCGACGGCAGGCGCATGTGCTTTTTCAGCGCTGTGCGCTGCCGTAACTTCATCTGCCTCCTGCGCGCATCCAATGAGCAATCCGGCGCATACCACCACTGTGGCAACGACGCACGCGGCCAGCCTGCCTTTTCGTTTTTTGTCCATATCCAGCATGGCAAGCAGGCGTTTTTTGGTGCTGCCATAGCTTGTGTGAAAATCGGCTGAAAATGCAGTTCGAACGCTGCTTTTCACATTTGTGGCAGCAAGTATAGCCTGCCCGTATGCCTGCCGTTCCCTTCTGCCTGTGCCGCTTAGCACGGCTTCGTCGCACGAAAGCTCGCATTGCAGCCCTGCCGCCCTTGCCGCAACGTGGGCCAGCGGATTGAACCACTGAAAAGCGCGCGCCGCCAGCATCAGCACCCGCAGCCACAGGTCGCGCCTTTTATAATGCACCAGCTCGTGCAACAGTATGTGCTCCAGCTCAAGCTGTGGATAGTCCCGCGCGGGAAGCAGCACAATGGGCCGCAGCAGCCCCACCAGCATGGGGCTTTGCAGTAGCGGGCACTCCTTCAGCGGCAGGTTTTTTTGTATCCCCAGCCTTTGCCTGCATTGCGCAAAAAGCGCAAGCGTAGCGGAATCCTGCACACAGGTGCTCCACCGCTGTGTAGCGCGCACAAAACGAATATGGCGGAAAAGCTGCCAGCCGATGAATATTGCCAGCCCTGTAATCCACACGATAAATAATATATTCGCTACAGAAAGCTCAACGGATTGCGGCGAGGCCGACTGCACATCCTGCACAACAATGGATTGCACCGAGGCTTGCAGCACGATGGAAACCGTGCGCGTAAGGTTGGGCGCGGGCAGGCGCACCGGAGCGGAAAAATCCGGACGGAAGGGCAACAAAAAACCCGTAAGGCAAGCAATCCACATATAATACAGGCCCTTTGCGCTATACCTGCGCCCCCACACGGCAGAAACGGCAAAAAGGGCCAGTGTAACAACAGACATGGAAAGCGTGCTTTCCAACAGCATGGATAAAAACTGTTCCATAGTAGTGTCCTTTCGGTAACAAATAATCATTTCGGCAAGCAGTAGCAGGGAAATGAAAACCAGCTGATTGTTCTGCTTTTGATGGTGGCAATTTGCGGAAGGCATACCCTTCCCTTACAGCCAGCTACGGCCAGCGGCAAAGAGTTGCCATTACATTAAGCCTCAGGAAAAGATGAGCATTCTCACTCTGGGCTCCGGGGTTGTCCGGAATCGATAAGGCGCTCTAATTCCCGGCGCTGACAATCGGTGAGGCTGCCGCCGGAGAGAGCGGCAACAAGGCTGTGCACCGACCCGCCATGGTATTGCTGCATAAACTGCTTTGTTTCAAATTCCAGGTAATCCTCTTTTGTAACAATGGGAAAATAAACCCGTGATTTTGGCCCCTGCTTCTCTGATCGGAGAATTCCCTTATCTACCAGCCGGGACAGCATGGTCAGTATGGTGTTCAGCTTCCAGTCTTTTTGCTCCAGCTGGTCACTCAGCATACGTGCGCTTATGGGAGGCGTTTGCTCCCACGCAAGCTGCATAATTTCAAATTCCGCATCGGAAAGCCTTTTCACACGCGGCACCACCTTTCTTTTACCAAATTCTACACCGCGTAGAACAACATGTCAAGCATTATTTTCTACATCGCGTAGAAAACCTCTCAATGCCCTTTGTGCTTTTGCTTGCGTTTTTGCTGCTTTAACGCAAATTGCCGCTCTTTTTCCTGCTCATTTTGCCGCTGTTTTTTTGTTTTACGCTCTGCTTTTTGCTCCTCGTGCTGCATGGCAAGCGCTTGCTGCGACTTTGTGCCCGTTCCCTTTGCTATTTCCCTTGCCGCCCTGCGCTGCATACGCTTGGGGTTTACCCTCGCGGGTGGTGCGGCTTTTATGCGGACGGGCGGGCTGAAGCACAGCCTGTGCCGGTTTTCCAACAAAAAGGCATACACCTCATAATCCTTTGGTTCTGCGCCGAATGTGATTTTGCATACGCGAAGCCTGCCATGGGCAGACAGCTCATACACCCCCACCCAAAAAGGGTCGTCAAAAAACACCGTCAGCTTTGCCGTGATCGTTTGCATCACAAAAACCTCCTCATGATCACAGCAAAGAATGGACAACCAAGGAGATTGGCAGGTTACTGACAGTATTGCTACCGCGCCCGGACTACCGGCCGGGGCTGTGTTTTTTCCTTTGCGTTTATGGAATTGGTATTATTGTATCGCAAATACGGCGGGGAGGCAAGCACGATCCTCCACAAAACAAAGCCCACTATGCCGGCGGGCAACCGGGTATTTTGCTTCCGGGCGTTGTGTGCTATACTTTAACAATGGAACGTATAGACGACCTGCAATTAAAAGGGCTTAAAATTATACAGGATTCCAACCTGTTCTGCTTTGGCACAGACGCCGTGCTGCTGGCGGATTTTGCGGAAATTCCCAAGGGTGCGCGCGTGGTGGACCTGGGCACGGGCGGCGGTATTTTGCCGCTTCTCTTATACGGCAGGCAAAAGCACGCGCGTTATTTTGGCATAGAATTGCAGCCCGGGCTGGCTTCTCTGGCGCAAAGAAGCGTGGAGCTGAACGGGCTTGGCGAAAGCATAGAAATTGTGCAGGGCGACCTTGCAAACGCATATAAGCACTTTGGCAACGCAAACGATATCGCGGTGGCAAACCCGCCTTATGAAAAAGCGAATGACGGGGCGGCCCGCAGTAGCGAGAGCCACCGCATTGCGCGAAAGGAAGTGTGCATTACGTTTGACGGACTGTGCAAAAGCGCCGCCCGGCTGCTGAAGACAGGCGGCAAGTTTTACATGATCCACAAGGCGAGCCGGCTACCCGAGCTTTTTTCCACACTAAAGGCGCACAGGCTGGAGCCCAAGCTGCTGCGCTTTGTGGAGCCGCACAAAAACGAGGAACCGAAATATACGCTTCTCTGTGCCGTAAAGGACGCGGCAGAGCACCTGCGCATAGCGCCTCCGCTTATCCTCGCCGATGAGCGCGGGGGCGAATCGGATGAGCTTCGGCGCATTTACCGCCGGGAAAGGGGATAATCCATGGCAACAGGTAAGCTATATATTGTCGCCACACCCATTGGCAACCTGAAGGACATCACTCTGCGCGCGCTGGAAACGCTGCGCGAGGTGGATTTTATTGCCGCGGAGGACACCCGGCACACCATAAAGCTTTTAAACCACTATGAAATTAAGAAAAAAACCGTAAGCTTTCACGAATACAGTGACGAAAAACGCCTGAACGAGGTGCTGGACATGCTGGCAGAAGGTAAAAGCTGCGCGCTTTGCTCGGACGCGGGCACGCCCGTGATCTCCGACCCCGGCTTTATTTTAATCAAGCGCTGTGCCCAGCTAGGCATAGAGATGGAAAGCATCCCCGGGCCATGCGCCGCGATTTCGGCTGTTGCGCTTTCCGGCATAGATTGCCGCCGTTTTCTTTTTGCTGGTTTCCTGCCCTCAAAGCAGGCGGCACGCCAAAGCGAGCTTGCCTCGTTGCGCGGGGTGGGCGTGCCCATTGTGCTATACGAAAGCCCGGCGCGCGTTGTGAGGACACTGGAAGACATTTGTGCCGTTTTTGGCGACGACACGCCCGTATGTGTGGCACGCGAGCTGACAAAGCTCTACGAAGAGGTGGTGCGCCTTCCGGCAAGGCAGGTACTGCAATTGTTTGCGGACAGAAGCAGCATAAAGGGTGAATTCGTGCTGGTGGTTGGCGCTGTTCAAAAGGAGGCAGCGACGGATATGGAAATTATCGCCGCACTGAAGGATTGTGTTGCCCGCGGCATGGCAAAAAAAGAAGCCGTAACGACTGTTACGGCCATGTTGTCCTGCCCCAAAAATAAAGTATATAAGCTATCCTTGACTATTTAATTCGAGGCGCCATATCGCCTTTGCCTGCCCTTTCGGCTATTTGTCCAGCTTTACCCGCATATCATTTCTTTGCAAGCTTATCAATGCAGGAAGCACAAACATTTTTACCATTATATGTTGTTATGTCTTCCATGCTTTCACAAAAAATGCAGGAAGGCTGGTATTTTTTCAGCAATATGTAGTCACCGTCAACATAGATCTCTACCGGGTCCTTTGGCCCAAGGTCCAGCACACGCCGAAGCTCTATGGGCAAAACCACTCTACCCAGCGAATCCAGCGGACGAACAATTCCTGTAGACTTCATAGCAAACCTCCTATAAACAAAATATAGTATCGCCCCCCTCAACTTGTCAATATCCGGGGCGCTAATACCTGAGTTCTTAACTCATAATTCTATTATATGTAAACTGATACAAAAATCAACAGATATCACAGAATTTTAACGTTTTGTTAAATAACAGTCCATATTTTATTATTTTCCCATCTTTTTTCTGCACATTTCTGCTCTTTTTTGAAACATCTAACACAGGCTGGATTCCATTCCGCGCACTTCCCCTTTCCTCCCAAACGCACCTTGCGCTTTTTATTTTTCTTTGCCCCTCTTTCTCCATTCCTGCCTGAAAGTTGTTTACTTTTACCCTTGCCGCTAGTATAATGAAATATCAGGAACGAAATTATCTACTTATTATTTTCTTACTTTGAGGTGCTTATGAAAGTTACTAGTTATGCAGCTTATCCGGATGTAAGCAGCGGTCTGCTGGTGGACAGGACTGCTATTATGGTTGACGCGCTGCGCGCATCCGCAACTATTATTACCGCCGTGGCAAACAAATGCGACCGCATTGTGCCCACCAGCGAGGTGAACGAGGCCGCTGCCATTCACAAAATTGCCGAGGGCAACATGCTTTTGTGCGGAGAGGTGGACGCCCAGAAAATAAGCGGGTTTGACCTGGGGAATTCCCCGCTTGAATACACCCAGCAGGTGGTGGAAGACAAAATATTGATTTATGCCACCACCAACGGTTCTGTCGCTGTGAAATCGCTTGTGCAGGCCGAAGACATCTTTGTGGGCACGTTTATCAACGCGACCGCTGTTGCCGCAAAGGCCTATGAAATAGGCAGAGAGATTGTGCTGGTTTGCGCCGGCACAAACGGTCATTTTTCCACAGATGACATCATGGCAATGGGATGTGTTGTCGAGCGGCTTTTAAAGCTGGACGAGACACTTGAAACGGACGACCTGTGTAAAGTTGCCCTGCGCATTTACAACGAGGCAAAGCAGGACATAAACGCCGCGCTGGAAGGCTGTGCGCAATTTGAATACCTGAAGCAACTGAAGCTATATGACGACCTGGAGTATTGCGCGCGCGAAGACATGTTTGACGTTGTGCCCGTATACCGCGAGGGCGTGATTGTGGCGGGCTAAAATAGGCATACAAGCAAAACCGCCTGCATCTATGACTTGCAGGCGGTTTTTATGTGCCGTTATGCGTTCCTCGGCGAATCCTCCGGCAGGTATTCCTCCCGCTTTTCATTTATGACCACTTCGCCCGTTTTTATATCCATCTCTATACGCCACACATAATCCACATCCCAGCTCGTTTGGGTCAGCACCTCCGCCACCCAGCGGGGCGTGCGGTGATCCGGCATTTGCTTTTCCACAAGCAAAAACGTGAGGTCTTCCATATCCTCTACCAAAAGGCTAATGGACGGATAACTGCCGTCCTCTTCTATATACGGAAAATACGTCGGTTCATTTATCACCGGGCTGTCTTTCATGGCAAGCACTTCGCCAAGCACAATCTGCTTCACCTCATCCGTGTTGAGCTCATCCGTATTTGCGAAGTCCTCCAGTGAATTATGCATCCGGGTAAAGGATATGACGCTGCCATCCCGCGCCATGGAAAACAAATTGGAATTGACAAGGCAGCCCTGCGCCCGTTCCGTTACCTCAATATGCCCCGCGGGAAAGCCATCGCTGACAAATTCTGTAATAAACTCTACCTCATTCGCCTCCCATGCGTAATAGCCATAAAGCATTTTCGCGTGCTCTGCCGCCAGCCGCTCCATCTCGCTCTCCGGCAGAACCTGCCCCGCGTCCGCCGCATCCCGCAGTTCGCCATGCATCAGCCCCGAGACAATCTCGCTGCCATCCTCCGATACCGTATACTCATAGCGGTCGTCTTTGTATTTTTGCAGTGTCTCACCAAATACATTTTCTATTGTGCCCATCTTCTCCAGGCTGCCCTCCGAAAACCCGGCCTCCTGCAGCGACAAGATCAACGCTTCCTCACCGGCCTGCCCTGTGGCATTTGCCGTTGTATCTGCCCCTGCCTGCCCGCCACGCGTGCACGCACAAACGCAAATAATGGCAAGCGCCGCCAGAAGTAAACATGCATATTTTTTCATCCACTTGTCCCCCGTCAAAATTCGATATATCCTTATGACAAGATTTGGATGCGGATTGTTCCCTTGGGCAGTCATTCCTACCCGCAGCACATAAAAAAACCGGCGTTTTCCGCCGGCTTGTATCCGTATAATTTTTTAAAGCTCTTTTTGCAGCATGAGGATTTCCTCGCCCTCCAGTATGTCGCTTTGCATACTTTCGGATGCGACAAAATGCAACTGCTCGCGGTAAATCTTGAGCGCACGGTAGTTGGCGGGGTCCACATTCACCTCCACCACGCGGATGCCAAAGGTTTTCATATCCGCAAATGCGATATTTAAAAGGGACGTGGCAAGCTGTGGCGTGGATTGCGGGTCTACAATGTTAACACTGTGCAAAAACGCCTTGTCCGGGTCGTCAAAGTTGCGCAGGAAGTATACATAACCCAAAACCTCGTCATATTCCACCGCAACATAAACGCGCGCATGGCGCAGCATGGCAATCAACTCAAAAATATCGAGTGCCTCGCCCGCATAAGCGCTGGCCTCGATTTGCACAAGCTGCTCCACCAGGTCAAAATCACGTTCCTTTATTTGAAAATATTCAATCGCCATTGCGTTTGTTCCTCCTCTGCAAAAAAAACGGGCGCTATCGCCACGTTGTCAAACAATTCTAAAGCAACTCTTAGTATAACTGTTCACAAATCAGATTGCAAGAAGTACGGGAAAATTATTCTTTTTTGCCCTGCCGCGCGGCAACAGGCTGTGCCACGCCTGCGTTCCCCTGTCCCCCAGAAAAATCACTGCGGATAATCTGATCTGCCACAAAGCTGAAATAACCGCCGCCCGCCACAATAACATGATCAAGGAACTGAATGCCTAACACATCCAGCGCTTCTTTGATATGCCGTGTGGTTTCGATGTCATTTTTGCTGGGCCTGGGGCTGCCGCCCGGATGGTTATGCGCCACCAGCACCTTGTCTGCGCTGCTGCGCATGGCGGCCTCGGCAATCTGGCGGATGTATACGGATGTGGCGGTGGGCAAGCCTTTGGAGAGAAGTGTGGCGCTTTTTACGCCAAAGGCGGCATCCAGGCAAATGATGTAAAAATGCTCCACCGGCTTGCCGTAGAGCAGCGATTTTGCATAGTCCGCGGCTTTTTCCACAGAGTCAAGCGCAACCCCGCCATCTTCCCCGGCAAACCAAAACTTCGCGGCAAGCTCGGGAATCAGCTTCACCAATATGGCGGCAGATTCACCAATCCCCGGCACCTTTTGCAAGTCCTCCACCGTGGCGGCAAACACATTTTTCAGGCTGCCAAAGGTTTGGAGCAAAAGATGCGCCAGCTCGTTGGTATCCCGCCTGGGGATGGCATAAAAAAGCAGCAGCTCCAGCGCCTGGTGATCCTCAAACCCGGCGAGCCCCTCGCGCGCAAACCTGTTTTTAAGCCGCTCCCGATGCCCGGTGTGCGGCATATCCGTTTCTTTTCCCATATTCCATATAATTCGAGAACGTTATAGAAAAACCCTTTTCCGATTGGCCACGCCTGTAAAAAAAGCCCGGCGCAGGTTATTCTGCCCGGAGCATAACAAAAGTGCCGGTTTACGCTTGAGGGCAGGTGCCGCTGTTACCCCCGCCCGGGCGCGGCCTTCCCTTGCTTGTGATTTTCCAGCGCGGCTTCCAGCCCGGCCTGTGGCATGGGCTTGTAATAATAAAAGCCCTGTATGATATCCACCCCCGCCTGCACGCAATACTCCAGCTGGTTTTTTGTTTCCACGCCCTCCACGCACACTTTTTGTCCCGTCTTGTGGATAAGATCGGCCATGGTAGCAAGGAAATCCTTGGAGTAAGTGTTGCTTTCGATATTCTTGATAAACGACCTGTCAATTTTCACAAGGTCAAGCGGCAGTTCATTCAAATAACTCAAGGAGGAATACCCCGTGCCGAAATCATCCAGCGCCACCTGCATCCCCGCCTCCACAAACCTGCCCATGATAAGCTTTTGCCTGGAAAGGCTCTCTATACCCAGGCTTTCGGTAATCTCCAGCACTATATTACCCGGCTTCACGCCCTCGTTCTTCACAATATGATAAAGGCTTGCAAAGATATCCGGCGCGTTAAACTGTTTTACAGACACATTGACGCTTATCATAAAATCCGGATTTGCCTGGTTTATTTTTTTGCACAAGCGCGCCGCCTGCCCCAGCACAAATTCACCCAGCGACAGGATGAGCCCTGTGTGCTCCGCCACGGGAATAAACGCGCCCGGCGATACGGGCTCGCCGTTGTCGTCCTTCCAGCGCAGCAGCGCCTCCGCACCCACAATCTCCCCCTGCGCCGACACCCACGGCTGGTAATGCACCTCAAACCGGGCAAAATCATTGGCAATGCAGTCGCGCATCTGGCGGATCATGTCCACGCGTTCGTTCGTATCCGTATCCAGGCGCACATCATACATCACAAAATCATTTTTACCGCGTTTTTTTGCCACATGCATCGCAAGGTCGGCATTTTTTATGATAACATCCGCGCTCTCATCCGCTACGGGAAAGCGCGCCCCGCCCACGCTGACCGTGCAATAGAAGCGCGCGCCCATTAGCTCCCATGCTTCTTGTGTGCGCGATAAAATAACCTGCGCGGCCTCATTGGCACGCGCGTCCGGCGCATCCTCCATCATCAGGCAGAATTCGTCCCCCCCAATACGGAACACCTCCGCCTCCTCCATGAATTCTTCTTTCAGGAAATTGGAAAACTCAGCCAGCAACGCATTGCCAAAGCTGTGCCCATAGCTTTTGTTAATCGTCATAAAATCATCCAGGTCGATCACCAGCAGTTGACCCATCTGACCGTTCTTGCGCATATGGCGCAACACAGCCTCCAGCCGCTTTTCCATACCATAGCGGTTTTTCAGCCCGGTTAGCTGATCCATATCCTCCTGCGCTTCGCTGGCGCCGGTATTCCGCAGCTCTTCCAGCCTGATTTTTTGCATCTGCGATTCCGATTGCTCCATCACCAGCTTTTTTTTGACATAATCCACGCAATTTTCCACGTGGTTATATCCCAGTGCCACCGCGCGCGCCATTTCTTCGCAGGAATGATAGCCACAGCCGCTGCAATCTTGCCCCTGCGCGTCCGCCGTAAACTTAAGCATCTTTTGGAAGGTGTGGTGCAGCATGGTCTTGGTTACTTTTTCCTCCGCTTTATAGCGGTTGTCATAATGCAGCATAAAATCCTGCACATCGAGCGCGCTAAACCGCTCGTTAAGCGCTGCCAGCCGCTGCTCCAGGCTGGGTGGGCCGCCCTCTTCCTGCCTGATGCCCCGTTTTTCCACACGCATTTTGTTGGTGAAATATGGGATGTGATTGCTGGACGTATTTTTGAATTCCGTCGCCGTGCCATAGTTGCAGCCACGCGCACAGTTTAATATATCAATCAATTCGGCGCGATATGGGTCGTCATAATCAACCCTTGCGGCATAAAGATCCAGATAGCTGTAGGAGTATGTTTCGCCTTCCTTCTGGTTTACATAAGCGTTTTTATCAAGCCCGGTGTAATACTCCAAATTCTCGCGCATACCGCCCTGCGTGGAAAACAACGCGCCCATACCATAATCAATCTCCGATCCATCCGCGTAATAGTTGGAGATATCCTGGTTTCCTATGGCGCTCATCAGGTGGTCAAACGTGACGTTATAGGAAATATGGCCTGCGTTTTGCGGGCGCTCAATTTCCATTTTTTTGCCTATGCATGGGCTGATAAACGCAAGCTCGTCTGTCACTCCCATATATTTTTGCAGATAAATCGCCGTGCACATCACCGGGCTTTGCACCGGAATGAGGCGCTCCAAAAGCTCTGGCTTGTAGCGCTCAATATAATTGACAATGACCGGGCATGGCTGTGAAATAACGCCGCGCCCGCCATAATTCTTCAGGTAATTTACATAAGCCCAAATGGTAATGTCCGCACCCGCGCTAACGCTGTAAATATGCTTTACGCCGAGGCTCTTCAGGTAGCCCAGCACCATTTTGTATTTTTGTGGATAATTGATAATAAACGCCGGCGCAATGACGACGGAAATGTCCTTTTCCCCTGTTGAAAGGTCCTCAAAAAAACGCTGTGTATCGTCCTTAAAGATACGTGCGTCATGGGTGCAGGTATCCATGCACTTGCCGCACAGGATACACTTTTCCTGGTCGATATAAACCCTGCTGCCGCCTTCTTTTTCTTCTACGGCAATATTCGCGCTAAAAACGGGACATACGCCGATGCACTTATTGCAGCCTTTGCACGCATCCGTCGTTTGGATAATGCCCCTGTTTAACTTGCTGTGGTCGATCATGGCCCTCCCCGGTTGTCCTATCGCATTCCATCCCCCGGCACAAAACAGGGCACAGGCCCTGCTTGTGTTCGTCCCAATCTAACCACAACTGAATCACAACCGAATCACAAGCGGATAGTTGAAAACGGGCTTTTTGTAAATTTTACCCTGTTTTTTGTGTTCCGGTTCTTTGCACTGTTTGTCCCCAGCCCAAGGTGGTATAATATAATTATAAAGCAACAGAACCGCAACAGGACAGGAGAAAGACTATGGGAATTGCCGTTGTGACAGGCGCTTCATCCGGCATGGGGCGCGAGTTTGTAAAGCAGATCAGTCAAAGGGGAGATGTGGAGCAAATCTATGCCATTGCCCGCAGGCAAGACCGCCTGGACGAGCTGGCTAAGGAGGTGCAAACGCCCGTTGTTCCCCTTGCGCTCGACCTGGCGGATACAAAAAGCATCGACACGCTCTCGCAGACGCTTGCGAAGGCGCAGCCGGACGTTGCCATGCTGGTAAACTGCGCGGGGTTCGCAAAATTTGGCGCGCAGGGACAGGTGGGCACGGCAGACCTGCTTTCCATGATCGACCTTAACGTGCGGGCGCTTGTTGCGCTAACCGAGCTGTGCATCCCCTATATGAAGGCGGGCGCGCTTATTTTGGAGGTTGCCTCCACCGCGGCGTTCCAGCCGTTGCCGGATATGAACGTATATGCCGCCACAAAGGCGTTTGTTTTGAGCTATTCCCGTGCGCTTAACGAAGAGCTTGCCGAGCGCAGCATCAGCGTGACCGCCGTGTGCCCCGGCTGGACAAAGACGGAATTCTTTGACGTGGCGGAAAAGGACGCCGACAAAAACGCTGTGCACAAAATGCCCTTTATGACCACTCCACAGGCCGTGGTGCGGCGCGCGCTGAAAGATGCGAAGAACCACCGCAGCGTGTCCGTCTGCGGGGCAATGAACGTGGCACACTGGATTTTCTCCAAAATCATCCCAGACAGCCTGATTATGACAATTTGGGAAGAGATGAAGTGAGGGGTTGCCAGATAATAAAAACCGCGACTGGTGTTACCCTGCCGCGGTTTGTTGTTTCTTTTTTTCTTAAAACGCGCACAGCACAAGTGATTCGTTGTAGGCAAATGTAACCACCTCACCGCTTTTCAACGGGATGGGGCCAATCTCCCCCATGCTGTAAAAGCCCGCGAGGGACATACCCTCCTTCATGCTTGCAATCACCCTGTCTGCCTCCACAGAGCTTTGGGGCAGCATGAGCAAATAACGCCCGATGCAGCTGACCGCAACAATGGTGGAATACTGGTAGCCGTCTTGCTCGCCCTTCTCTATCTTGCTATTCAACTCTTCCATGCCAAGCACGGCAGCCTGCTCTATATCGCTGCGCTCCAGCGTGCAGATGGACAGCGTGGCTCCCTCTGGAATAAACCCTACCGCCGCGCCGCTGCCCTCCGCGGGGTTGAGCTGATGCAGCGTGCGCACAAAGGAATAATTCTCCCCATCCGGCGACTCTACATTTTCCAGCAGTACAGGATTTGCAACAAATGTAACCGTGTTGTTGCCCGACGCAAGGCTTGCCACATCAAAGCCCAGATCTTCCATATATTCGCAAAACGTCTGGTTGCCCACACGGTATACCACATTCTCACGCGCCTCTGTCACCTGGCGCTTGCGCTCCACAGAGGTGCCTGTCACCTTCTTGGCGGTGCACACCGGCTTCAGGTTGCCGGACACACACAAGAGCACCATTTTGTTCGGGTACACGTTGCCGCCAAATATGGTGGCGTTTACATCGCCATCGCCGTTATCCGACGGCACGCCGCCAATCACCGGCACCCCCGGTGCAATCCTGTTGAAGGCTTCCGTGAAAATATCCAGCGTTACACCCAGGTTGTATGGGGGCAACGCAAAAATCAGCTTGGGCTCTTCTGGCAAGCCCTGCCTGGCCTGCCCAAACGCCCGCTCCACCTGATCTTCCACGTTTTCGCGCGTGATATCATCTGTAAGAACAGCGGAAAAATCACAATCATCCGCCGTCAGCACCATCAGCGTAGCCGCCATTTCGTGGAACCCGCCCTTGCCGTCCATCGACGCAATACACGTGCAGCCGATGACAGGAAAGGAAAACCGCTCCATAATATGGGCGACAAAATCCTCCAGGTCGATATCCGAATAGCAATAGAGCAGCCCCACCGAGTTTTTTTGCAGTGCAAACCCGTTCATAATCCCATCCGCAAGCTCGTTTGCCGCCAGCTGCATATCATCCACCTGATAGGTTACCGCAACATTTGATTTCATTTTGTCCCCCTTTTATACTTAGCAAAGCCTCCACCAAAAATGGTTGAAAGGATGTGCAGTTGCTGCTGCGCTGCTGCTTCCAGTGCAGCTTTGCTATCATTCGCAGTTTTCCCACGCATGGTTAAAACGCGCAGAACACGAGTGTTTCGTTATACATAAAGCTTTTTCCCGGAATTTCGGGAATGGGCGCAACCTCGCCCCCGCTGTAAAACCCAATGGCATGCATACCTTCCGGCAGCATCTGCCCCACTATATCCGCCTCGCCGCCCGTGCCGGGCAATAGCAACAGGTAGCGCGCAATACACGATACCATAAGCAGGCTGGAACGTTCCTGCCCGTCCCCAAGCTGCTGCAATACCTGCCGCATCCCCTGCTCTACAGAGGAGATCACATCCTCCCTGCGATAAGTGCAAAAAGAGATTGTGGCGCCCTGTGGCACGCCCGCAAGCACGGTTACACTGCCCTCTTGCCTGTTTGCATACCTCACCACGCGGGAATAGGAAAACTGGTTGCCTTGCTCATCCTCCTGCTCCACAACGAGCGGATATGTAACATAGGTAAGCACGCCCGTCTCTGTATCCTCCGCCACGGGAATGCCCATGCTTTCCAGATATTCCACAAACGTCTGCTCTCCCACACGGTTAATCGCCGTGCCATGCGAGGACACCACCTTCCGCTTTCGCGGAAACGTATGGTCCTCAGGGATCATCACCGTCCACACCGGGTGCACATTGCCTGTGATGCCAAGAAGCACCAGCCTGTCATCCGACACCTCTGTATTACAAATAACTGCCGCTTTTTCCCCACTTTCATAGTTTGTTGTGGGGATGCCGCCCAAAATAGGAATGCCGGCAAGCTCCTTGCTAAACGCCTGTGAGTAGCCTTCCATGGGAATATTGCCCCCCACTGCCGGAAACGCCAGCACAAGGCCCGGCTTTTGCCCCGCGCTGCTAAGAAGCTGCCCACAAACCGCCGCAGCCTGCTGCTCTACCCCTTCTGCCGTAACCGCGCCGGACACCACGGTATGGAACGCGCAATCATCTGCCGACAGCACCAAGAGCACCGCCGCCATTTCGTGGAAGCCGTCTTCGTCATCCATAGAGGCAATGCAATTACACCCCACAATATTAAATGGCACGCTTTCACACAAAAGCGTCATAAATGTTTTTGTATCCATATCTGAATAGCAGAAAAGAATGCCCACAGAATTTTGCTTAAGCGCAGGGCCTTCGAGGACGCCCGCCGCCAATTCTGCTACGGCCAGCTCCGGATTATCGATTTCATACGTGGTTGCCAGCTTTGAAATCATGTTGTACCTTCAATTTTACCAAGCTCGTTTGTTCATTTAAACATGGCGCCACAAAGCCGCGCCAGACTACTACAATATTATAGTATATACATCCGTTATTGTCAAAATCTATTTAGCGCTCCCTCTCTGTATTCCCTATGCAAGACAGAATGCCTGTGCACGCGATTTGTGTGCGTTTATTTTCCGGGTCAGCTGCAATGTCCGTCTTTACACACCACCCTTTGCCCGCTGGCACGGTCTGCCCAGCACAAGGCAAACGATTGTTTCCAGCCGCTGCTTTTGTTTTATTAATATAGAAACAAATACTGCCGGGCCACCTTACTATGCACTGCGCCACTCCCCGGCATACCGCGCCGCCCGCGCGGATAAAAATATATGTACGCACAGAAAAAATGGTAATGGAAACGAGGGGGAATTTACATGAAAAAAATCCTGGTGCAAAACTTTATTAATGACGAAGTGCGCGATTGCCCATATCCGGAGAAATGCCTTGTGTATATTTTTACAGGGAGCGGCAGCTTTATCTGCCGTGGCACAGGCACGGAATCAATGGAGTTTTTGGGCGAATACCTTGTATTGAAGGGTGCGGTGGCAAACGCCAACATGAAAGTGGAAAAAACCGCCATCAGCTACGACCATATCTCGGCGGTCTCTGTCAATAATAAATCTGAGGGATAACGCGCGCGCAGTTTTTGCGCGCATGAACCGTGCAGGGGGATAAGCCGCCCTTACTGGAGCGGCGTAGGGAAAACCATGGGGCGTGTTTCGGTTGCCCTGTTTAAGGAAACAGACCCAAATGCGAACCCCTATTTTGATTTATTTGTCATTCGCCGGGCGGTACAGACCTTTTACGTTTATTGGTTTGGAACTCCCGCCGCGGTGCGGCGGGAGGATAGGTGGTATGTCAGAAAATGGCATAAACAGCTACGCGAACGCAGCTTATCTCATATCAATGTAGCTGCTCTGGGGAAAATGCATGAGCCTAAAGAAATCGTATTGCCTAGAGGAACGCATTTTCCAAGGCCGCTTCACTGTTCACGCCATTCCCTGACATGAGAATATAGAAGAAATGAAAACACGCCCAGCGAGCGCATTTTATTATATGCGATGCATAGATAAAACACCAATTTTGGGAGTGAAGTTCGAATCCCGCTCGCCTAGGCAGATTGCCCCAAATACGAACGTCCTCTTGAGTTTGTGTTTTTCAAGGAGGTACAAAACTTCTTGCGATTGCTGTTAAAGCATCTGCGGTAGTACGGGGGGGCGATAAGGAAGCACACCGAAATATTTTCCGTGATCCAAGCATAAACAAAATAGTAAACTCGAAGGTGAGGGGGCATCTTTATCCCGTGGGATTAAGTCCGCGCGGCACGGTATTCGGTTGGCGTGCAGCCAGCTACCTTTTTAAAGATCTTGTTAAAATATTTGCTGTTTGAGAACCCGCATTGGTCGGAGATCTCGTGCACCTTCATATCGGTAACAAGTAGCTCCTTTGCTTTTTTAATCCTGATTTCTGTGAGGCATTGCATAAAGCTTTTGCCATAATATTGCCGGAAGAGCGCGCTTAAGTAGCTGGGAGTAAGATGAACCTGGCTTGCGGCGTCACTCAGGCTGATATCCGATGCGAAATGGCGGTTCATATAATCCAGCACCTTGCTGATGATCTCTTTATATTTTGACGTTCGGTCGTGGTTCACTTTGCTGATGATTTCTGTAACGAGGGCAACAAGGCTATCCTGTGAAACGGCGCTGCAGTCGGTGGTGGATGCTTTGTTTTTTGCTTCTACCAGCATGTCTGCAAGCTTTTTGTTGTCAATGCCAGATTCGCGTATGAACTCCTCCAGATGCAATAGAAACCGATTCAATGCTAAATGCTGGGAGTGGTTGTGGAAGCGGTCGGAGTGGAAAAGCAGCTGATAAAACAATTCGGTGCTTTGTGTTGCCTCCTTCAGACTGGAGCCCGCGATTTGCAGCAAGATACCTTTTTCGATTTCGATGAGGGAAACCTGCGTTTGTGTGTGGTTGGAAAAAACATCCATATAAAGCCTTACCGGGTCGTCCGCATTGTGAAAGCTGTCCCGCGCGGCGTTGCTGGCCTCTGTGTAGGCCTCGGCAACTTCATGCACGGCGTGGTGCATGTTGGAAATGCTGATAGATATTTTGGTGTTGTTTGCATCGGAAATAAAGCGCAGCGCGCACCTTGCTTTGCCAGCAAGCTCCTCCATAATCGATTCCTCTGGCTGAGTGCCGGGGACGCTGACGAGGCAAAAAAGTTCATTGTGGGTATTTTCGAAAAATACGATGTTACCCATGCCAAATTCATCGGCAAAAAGATCGCGCAGTGAAATCAAAAAATAGCTGAATTCCTGTGCGGGCATGTGGAACGCCTCCTGACAGGAAAACGCGCAGCATACAAAAGCCGGGAAAAATTCCAACAGGCCAAAGAATTCCACGGATTGCGCAACCTCCCTTTCGGAGTTGAGGCGGGAGAGTGCCAGGTGGGAGACAAATTGTTCCATGAGATAAGGTTTGTGGCGCTTCAACTGCGCCTCAATATGCTTGTGGCGCTCATTTGCTTCCTGTTCATGATCCAGTTCCTTTATTGCGGTGATAAGCGCGGCGTTCAGCTCATCCGGGTCTATGGGTTTAGTAATATAGTCGATAGAACCATAGGTGAGGGCTTCGCGCACAAAATCATAGTCGTCATATCCGCTTACAACAATCACTTTTTTTTGAATATTGTTTTCTTTTAATTCGTTGATCAGGTCTATACCGCTCATCACGGGCATTTTGATATCCGTAATCACGATGTCCGGGCCTTGACTTATAATCAGCTCGGATGCCTCCAGCCCGTTTTTTGCCTGCCCGCACAGCTCAAGCGGCAGGTTTTCAAAATCGATGGAATATTCGATGCTTTTCCTGATCAGCGCTTCGTCGTCTACAATGAGTACTTTATACATTGGGTTCTCCATCCTTTAACTGTGGTTTGGTATATGGCAATGTGATGGTGATTTTGGTGTAGTGCCCATATGCGGATTCATAGCGTAGCCCGTATTCGTTGCCATAATGCAGGTGGATACGCTGGTTGATGTTAAAAATGCCGTAAATCCTCCGGGACGGCTTTTTCCCGTTTTGAAGGATATCATTGATATTCTCAAGGGTATCGTCGTCAATTCCGCTGCCGTTATCCACCACCGCTATAACAACGCGGTCATCTTTAAGGACCGCCCGGATATACATCACACAATTGGTTTCCTTGCTCTCGAAGCCGTGCAATATGGAGTTTTCCACAAGCGGCTGGAACAAAAGCTTGATGACGGGATAATTTTCCAGTTCGGGCGCAATGCGGTACCTTAAAGTAAACTTATTGTCGTGCCGGATATTCTGGATATACAGGTAATTTTGGACATGCTCCACCTCCTGCGAAAGCGTCAGGTGCAGTTGTCCTTTATTAACGCTTAACCGCAGCATACGCGATAGCGCCAACACCAGCCTGCTGATATCGGTATACCCCTTGATGATGGCAAGGCTGTTGATGGACTCCAGCGTGTTGTATAAAAAGTGCGGGTTGATTTGCTCCTGCAGCGCGTTGATTTCTATCATCTGCTTTTCGATTTGCTCATCGGAGAGAGCCTTTACCGTGTTTTGAAGCTGCCCCAACATACTGTTAAACTGCTGCGCAAGCTGGTTGATTTCGTCATTTCCCTTTATGGTGGCGCGCACAGTAAAATCACCCTGCTCAATTTTGTTGAACAGTGTGGATAATTCCATAATAGAGCCGGTTAGGTTTTTGGAGAAGACAAAGCTTAAAAACGCCGCAAGCACCATGGAGATGGCAAATACAATGATCGCGTTGGTCATTGCGTTAAAAGCATTTGCTTGTATGTAATCAAGCGGAGTAAAGCTGACGATGTACCAGTCCAGGATATTGGAAGGAACCCAGTTTACCAGATAGTCTGTTTCATTTATGGTAAACAGGAAGGAGTCGTGGTCGCTTAGAATCTGGTCTACAAAAGGCAGGCGCTCGGTATATACATTGAGGAAGGAATGCTCCGAATGCACAATGGGCTTGCCTGCGCTGTCCATAATCAGGTAGGTGGAGCCGGAATCCCGGTTGTCTACCGTCAGCGCCGCGGTGAGCACAGATTCCTTCATATTGACCAATGAAATGGCATAAGGTTCATTATCAGCTCCGTAAAAGAGCCGGGCATTGCAAATGATACGGTTGTTTTCTGTGAGCAGGTGCGATGTAATATAATAGTCGTTGATCCACGCGGCGTCCCCGTTTGCGGCATAGGCGATATCGTACACCGAGCTGAGCTTGATGGATTCCCACGCGTAATCGAAAATTTGCCCCTGGTGCAGGCTGACCGCGCCCGGACGCGCAATATAAATAGAGGAAAGATTGCTATTGGAGGACATAATGGCGGATAGCAGGCTGGAGGGAATTTCCGCTTCCTGCTGCGATTCGGCAACGGACGCAAAACCTGCGTTCAGGTAATCCAATATGATGCTGTTGCTATAGATTGCGTTTGATACCTGATTAACGGAATCCATACTTTGTGAAACGTTATCGTCGATTTTGGAGAGCGTGCTGTATAGCTGGGTGCTTAGTTCCTTTGTGATGAAGTCTGTGGTGAAGGAATAGTTTAAAACACTGGATAGCAGGGCAACAATAAGCACAAGCAAAATGAAAAACAATATTGTTTTGCGGCGGATGGGTATGCTGTTAAATTTGTAAACCAGCTTGTTCATGATCCCGGCTTGCCCCCTATGCAAAAATCATACCACAAACCTATTTTAAAGAATATACCATGTTTTTATAATCCATCGGCAGGGTAAAATCATAAAAAAGTGCACCTTGCGGCAAGAAAGGTTTTTTGCGTATAGTATCAATATAAAGCGGGGTGCAAAATGTGTTTTTGGGGTGGGGCAGGCGCTTTTTTGGTAATCATAAAAAAGTATACCATTCAAAAAAATTTGGAATATACAACCCCGCATATTTTGGTATATGATAAATACGCAGGGAGACATTACAGAAATTCACAAACCGGATACTGAACATAAAAGGAAAGAGAAACAAGTGGAAAACCGTTTTATTTGTAAAACTGTTTTTAAGAAGCTGTTATGTATTATGGTTGTCTTTTTGTGCGGCTTTTTGCTGCCTGCCTGCCAGATGGTCGAGGGGAACCTGACGGTGGAGGATGGGCCGAATGGGGTTGTGGTAGACAGGGACCTGAACGTAATCTTTATTACGCCGCTCAACAACCACCCAATTTGGCTGGATGCAAAATATGGCGCGGAGGCAAAAGGCAGGGAGCTGGGCGTAACGGTGACATGGAGTGGCCCGGAGATCATTGATATCGAAAAGCAAGTTGAAATCATGTACGACGCAATTGAGCAGGAATACGACGCTATCATTATGTATCCTGTGGACCCGCCGGCTTTTGAGGAAGTGATGCGGGCGGCGCGGGACGCGGGTATACCCGTGGTGGCTGTGTGCGGTGATTCTGACCCGGCTCTACGTGATTCATATGTAGGGACAGACGTTGTGAGGTTTGGGCAGGAGGCTGCTGAACTAATCGGGGAAAAATCGGGAGGGCAGGCAAACCTTGCCATACTGTGTACAAATTATGAGATCATAAACCAGGTGCACGAATATGAGGCGTTTGAGGCAGTCATAAAGGAAAAATATCCCGGCATAAAAATTGTGGCGCGCGAGGCGGACGACACGGATACGCTGAAGGCGATAGAAAAGACAATTGAAATACTGGAAGAGTACCCGGAGGTGGACTTTTTCTGGTCGATGGAGGGGGCTGGCGGCCCGGGCATTGTGCGGGTGCTGAAGGAACGCGGGCTAAACGAAGAGATTCCTGTGCTTGCCACCGACTCCATGACGGATATGCTGGATTATATTGAGGCGGGCGATGCATGGGGCTCGCTCGCGCAAAACTTTTATAAGCTGGGGATGATAAGCGTGGAAAACGCCGTGAACCATATTTATGGCAATGAGGTAGAGGACGTGACAGATTCGGGGTTTGTGTTTATCACACAGGAAAACGTCCAGTCATTCCGCGAAACGGCAGAAGGATGGTACTAATGCCAACTGTCGATAGAAAAACTGGAAACCAGCTTTTTTATCAACGCAGGGCATTTGGTAAATCGTATAAAAGAAAGGTCAGGGAAAATGAAAAAACTATCGGACAAGCAATCGGTAAAAGAAGTGATTGCCCAGATGACGGTGGAAGAAAAAGCAAAGGCGCTTACCGGGGAATCGATGTTCTCCGGCATGGGAATGGAGAAATACGGCATACCGGCGGTGCGTTTTTTGGACGGTGGCACGGGTATCAATTATTTCCAGCTTTACCTGGAATGCTTTGTGCGTAACCATGATATGTCCGTAGACGGCGGCGCGGGGCTGTTTGATATCACGTCAGAGGCGCAGGTGGTGCCCATGCTGTTAGAGCTTGACGAGAATGAAGAAGCCGCAAAAAAGGCTGAAGAAAAGCTGCAAAAAGAAGTAGCCTTTATGAAGGAAAAAATGAAGGCATATATACCGGACGGTGTGCTGCCCGGCTGTTTCCCCCCAGGCATCTTGTTTGGAGCGACATGGGACAGGGAGAATATTTATGAGGCGGGCAAGGCACTTGGCAAGGAGTGCGGTTTTTATGGCATAGACGTATTGTTGGGCAGCCCTAATGTGAACATACATCGTGATCCGCTGGGCGGCAGGGTGTTTGAGGGGTATTCGGAAGACCCTTGCCTCACGGCAAAGCTGGCCCCGTCTTTTGTGAAGGGTGTGCAGAGTGAGGGTGTTATCGCAAATGTGAAGCATTTTGCGGCAAACAACCAGGAAACGGACAGGCGCACGGTGAACGAAATGATCCCCGAGCGGGCGTTGTATGAAATTTATTTCCCCGGTTTTAAGGCGTGTGTGCAGGAGGGCGGCTGCAAGACAGTGATGAGCAGCTACAATGCCATCAACGGCACGTATAGCGCAATGAATGGCTGGCTGCTGACCGAAGTGCTGCGCGATGAATGGGGATTTGAAGGATTTGTGGTGTCGGACTGGGGCGGCGCATATGACCAGCCAAAGGCGTATGAAGCGGGCAATGATTATGATATGCCCGGCCCACGCAGTGTGGATACTGTGGTGCAGGCGGTGGAGAACGGTGAGCTGGATGAGGCGGTACTCGATCGTGCGCTCACACGGTATTTGAATCTTGTGCTGGAAATGCCCATCGTTGTGGGGCGCAAAAATACGGAAATGGATTATGATTACTCTCAAAAGGCAGCGTATAACGCGGCAAAAGAGGGTATTGTGCTGCTGAAAAATGAGAATGGTACACTTCCTCTTAATAAAGAAGAAAAAGTCTGCTTTATAGGAGAGAAGAGCAAGCGGTTTATCGAATCTGGCGGAGGTAGCGCCAATGTGCGCACAGACCGTTCAACGAGCATGGTTTCCTGCGCGGAACAGATTGCCGGGGCAGGCAACGTTTCCTTTGGCAAGATAGAGGATGGCGCAGATGCTGTTGTGGTCACCGTGGGTGTGATCGGCCAGGAGGGTTTTGACCGTGCCGACATGGAACTGGAGGCAAAGGATAAAAAGCTGCTGGAGGAAACACTGGCGCAGGCAAAGGCGGCGGGAAAGAAAACAATCGTGATATTAAACGTGTGTGGGCCGGTGGACATGAATTCGTTTATTGACAATGCAGACGCGGTGCTTTGCGTGTTTATTCCGGGCATGGAAGGCGGCAGGGTAACGGCGGATATTTTATACGGCAATATAAACCCGTCCGGCAAGCTGCCCATCACCTTCCCTCAAAAGTATGAGGATGGCCCGACCTATGGCAACTTCCCGGGGCGTGACCAGGAAGTGTGGTATGGTGAAGGAATCTTTGTGGGATACCGTTATTATGACCAGCGGGATGTGGCACCGTTGTTCCCGTTTGGACACGGGCTGTCGTACACGCAGTTTGAAATAGGGAATATTAAAACGAACACAGATAAAATAGAAGCGAACGATGCATCCGGCGTGGTGGAGGTATCCGTTACGGTTAAAAACACAGGCAAGATGGCGGGCAAGGAAGTGGTGCAGCTTTATGTGGCGCATAAAGACCCGACATTGCCCAAGCCGCCTAAGGAGCTGAAGGATTTCCAAAAGGTTTGCCTGGAGCCGGGCGAAGCAAAAATAATCACGTTTGCCATTACAAACAAAGAGCTGCAAAGCTATGACAGCGGCATGAAAAAGTGGATCACCGAACCGGGCGTCTATGAGCTGCAAATCGGCAATTCCTCGCGCGGTATTAAAGCGGTGGCGGAAATAGAAGCCACGGGCTATAACCCATATGGCGTAAATGAAAAAACGACGCTGGGGCAGCTGGTGATTATTCCGGGCGCGCTGGAAAAGCTGATGGAGTTCTGCCCGGATACGGGAATTACAAAGGAAAGCATAGAGCTGTCTATATTGTTTGCGTCCACAGGGGAGCTGGGGGATTATTGGAAACGGATCATTGAGCCCTTGCTGGATGGAATGAATGCGCAGCAAAAAGAAGATAGATATAAAGAAATGCTGAAAGTGATGAATCAATTTCACTGAAAAATGCATGAAAACAACTGAATGATGAACCATTGAAAAACCGCATGGATATGCGGGGGTGTCTTTTGTGATGCCAAAATACGGATTAAAGTTTGTGCCAAAGGCACAAAAAAACATAAATTTTCTAGGAGGAAAAGAAATGAAGAAAACAATGACGATTGTCGCTTTGGTGCTTGTGTGCGTGTTCATGCTCGCAGCATGCTCGTCCGGTGCGGGTACGGCGACGGAAGAACCCGCGGCAGATGCGGCGACAGAAACAGCCGCAGCGGATGACACAGTTGCAGAGCAGCCTGCGGCTGACGACACAGCAACCGAAGAGCCTGCGGCTGACGATTCGGCTGCAAGCGGTGACAAAATGCTGATCGGCTTTAACAACTTCCTGAAGGGGAACTACTCGGTAGACATTCTGGAGAGGGCTGTTGTACAGACAATTGAGGCGCTGGGAGGCGAAGCAATGGTGGTAAACGATGAAGCGAAGCCGGAAAACTCGGCAAGCAATGTGGATAACATGATTGCGGCAGGCGTGGACGGCATTGTGTTCCTTGGTCTTGCAGATACGTTGTTCCCAGTTGTGGCACAAAAGTGCGACGCGGCGGGCGTGCCGTTTGTAATCACAGACCACAAACCCACAGAGGATGTGCTGGAAACACTGATCGCATCTGAAACATATGTAGGCGGCGCGTGCACAGAGGACTTTAACACAGGCAGGGGCATCGCGGATTACGCACTGGAGGACGGCCTTTCCAAGGCAGTTGTTATTACATCTGAGAACACGGATACAACACATTATGCGCGTGCGACAAGCTTTGAAGAGCAGTTTACGGCAGGCGGCGGCGAAGTGCTGAACATTAGCTGGGGCTCCATTGCGCAGCTTTCCGACGTGCTGACAAGGGCGACGGACGTGCTTACCGCGCATCCGGATGCGGATTGTGTTTATGCCACAAACGGCGATATTGGCTCCATCTGCCTGGAAGCGCTGGCAAAATTCCCGGATATGGATGCAAAGCTTTTTGTAACAGACCTTGACCCGAGCGTATTGGAAGGCCTGAAGAGCGGCGATGTTGCTGCCGGCAATGGCGCACACTGGATCAATGGTAACATTTCCACGGCACTGCTGATCAACTACCTGCAGGGCAACCACATTGTGGATGGCGACGGGAATTCTCCCATGATCATCGTTCCTGTAATGGTGCTTCCCAGCAACCTTGTAGACCTTTATGATGAGTTCTGGATTCAGAACCAGCCATATTCCAATGAGGAATTGCAGGCAATGGTAAGCGCAGACATGACGTATGCTGATTTTGAGCAGATTATGACGGACTATACGGTGGAGAACAGGCTACAGGCCAAGGTGGACCAAGGATTACTTTCGCAAGAGGACCTAGATGCAGCTTTGGCCGGCTGACATCTGACTTTGGAGAGGCGCCCGCCCTATTGCGGGGTGGGCGGCCTCATAAATAACGCATAATTGTACCAACGGTACACGGAAACTGGAAGGGTATGGAATTAAAATGAAAGATAACCACCAGGGGAGGGAAACACGATGAATGCAAAAAGTGAAAACCTGAATCCCGACCTGCAGGCAAAGGGTAAATCAGCCGGCCAATACAAAATGACGATTATAACAATCGCTATCATCGCAGTGTTGTTCATTATATTGAACGTGATTACAGGCAGCCGCTTTTTAACGGGCAGCAATATGCTGACCGTGCTTACAAATTCGGTTGTCCCGGCGTTCGTTGTATTGGGCTTTTGCTTTATCTTCACCATGGGTATTACAGACCTGTCTGTAGGCGCGATCATGATACTTGCAAGCAATATTGGCGGCATACTTGCCGTTGAGGTAGGGCTGGGCTATTTTGGCCTGTTTGTGGGCGGCATTGGCACGGCGGTGCTGTTGCAGCTATTAAACATGAAGCTGATGCTGGCGTCTAAAATACCACCGTGGATTTTGGGCATTGGCATGACAATGGTCTATGAGGCGATTGCTTCCATTTATAACGCGTATATGATTGGCCAGGCAACACAGGTTGTGTCGCTGGAAACGCAGTGCAGGGAGCTGGGGCAGGCCCCGTGGAATATCATAGTGCTGGCGGCCGGCCTTATCATAGCATACCTGATTTACAATCGTACCAATATTGGTTTTGGCCTGCGGGCGGTGGGCAGCAACAGGGAAGTGACGAAAATGATGGGCATTAACGTGAACAAGGCAATCCTTCTTGCCGGGCTTGTGGGCGGCATATTCCTGGGCCTTGCCGCTATCATAAACTCCAGCTATTCGGGCAGGGTGATGCCCACAACGGGCCTCAATAGTATTGGCAATATCTTTACGCCATTGGCGGCCTTCCTGCTGGCGAGCGCGCTGCAAAAGGCGTTTAACCTGACCATAGGCGCGATTGTGGCGGCGTTCCTTATCACGGCGTTGTTTAATGTGTTGACGCTGATGGGTGTGCCCTCCGGCACCATGCAACGGGTTGTGATGGGCGCAAGCGTGCTTATTTGCGGCATTATTTCCCAACGCGGCTTTAAGGGGGTGGTAAAATGACAGCGCAAAAAGGTGAAGTTGTGTTCAAAGCGGAGCACATGAAAAAATATTTTGGCGCCACCCACGCAAATGACGATGTAACGATAGAGCTTTACCGCGGCGAGGCGCGCGGACTGATTGGCGAGAACGGGTCGGGGAAATCTACACTGATCTCCATGATTGCGGGCATTGCGCAAAAGGATAGCGGCACAATGACGATGAACGGCGGGGTTTTTGAACCGCAAAACTCCATTGACGCAAGCAGGCATAAAATCGGCACGGTGGTGCAGGAGCTGGGCCTGGTGGACGGCCTGCCCGTGGGTATGAATATCTTTTTGGGACGCACAGAGCAGTTTAAAAAAGGCGGTGTGCTGAACATGCGCCGGCTGTACCGCGAGGCAGAAGAACAGTTTTCCAAATGGAATTTCCCGCCCATGCCCATGCGCAGGATGACGGGCGACCTGACAGTGGAAGAAAAGAAGATTGTGGAGCTGGTACGCGCGCTTTCCATTGATCCAGATTTGCTGATACTGGATGAGATTACCCAAGCACTTTCGCTCAATAACAGGCGTATATTGTTTGACATTATTGAACAATTGAAGGCGGCGAACAAAGCGGTGATGATGGTGACGCACGACGTGGAGGAAATGGTGGATGTAACGGACAACATTACCATTATGCGCGACGGTGAGATTGTGGACACCAAGAGTTGTGACGATGTGACCGCCGACGACGTGAAACGGCTGATGGTGGGGCGCGATTTGAAGGGGGCGTATTACAGGGAAGACCAGCAGGAGTCCTACGGCGACGAGGTGGTGCTGAAGGTGGAAAATCTCTCCTCCGACCATTTTCAGGATGTGTCGTTTGAGCTGCATAAGGGCGAGATACTTGGCGTGTGCGGGCTTTCGGACGCGGGTATACACGAGCTTGCGGAGGCGCTTTTTGCCGTGCGAGATGTGACGCGTGGCAGGGTGGTGTATACAAAGAGCAATGATAAAATCCAGTCGCCCAGGCAGGCGATGGGGCTGAAGATGGGCTATGTACCCAAGGACAGGGACAAGCAGGCGTTGATGGTGAACGATAGCATAGAGGATAACGTGGCCCTGCCCACAGTGGAGCTGATTCGGGGCAAACTGGGATTTTTAAGCCCTAAAAAGCGCAAGGAGCTGGCGGGCAAGGTGATTGCTGAGTTTGAAGTGAAGACGAGCGGCGGCGGACAGCTTTTGAGCAGTCTTTCCGGCGGTAACCGGCAGAAGGTGAACCTGGGGCGCTGGATGATTCAGGACAAGGAGATACTTATACTGGACTGCCCCACGCGCGGCGTGGATGTGGGCGTGAAGTCTTATATTTACCACAGGATGACGGAGGCCAAGCAAGCTGGTGTTTCCATGGTGGTGGTGTCGGACGAACTGCCCGAGCTCATTGGTATGGTGGATACATTGATCATCATGAAGGCGGGTAAAGTAGAGCAGGTATCTAAACGGAGTTCCGGGTTTACGGAGGAAGCGATAATTGAGGTGATGCTGTGATGAATAAGAGTTTGGGCAAACGGGATTTTTGGACAAGCTTCCAGCATATCTTCCCCTTCCTTGGGTTGATCGTCATCATTATTGTGTTCAGCATTATAGCTGGGGATAAAATCTGGACGCCGACCAATTTTGTTGGTATTATAGCGTTGATGATACCGCTTTGCATTGGCGGCAGCGGCATGATCTTTGTGGCGGCGCAGGGCAGCACGGATATGTCACAAGGCGCGTTGGTGGCGTTTGCGGGCACGCTGGGCGGCATTGCGAGCATTTACATCGGCTTTTGGGCGTTTGTGCCCGTGTCGGTGGGCACAGGCATTCTGATTGGCATATTCAACGGCGTGATGGTGAGCAAGTGCAAGGTGTCGTCACTGATGGTAACATTGTCTATGCTCATTACGTTGCGGGCAATCGTCGCTTTTGTGACGAATGGACAGGCGTTCTTTGTAGACCAGCAGATTTTGGAGCTTAACAAAATGGAGATTAAACTGCCCATCTTCATTTGTGTGGTTGCGCTGATGTGGTATCTGTTTGAATACACAAAGCTTGGGTTCTTCTCCAAGTGCATTGGTGAAAACCAGACGGTTGGAAAGTTTGCGGGCATCCCTGTGGATAGATATAAGATTGCGGCATTTGCGCTGTCTGGCGCTATGGCCGGGCTTGTGGGCGTGTTCACAGTGGGTAGTATAGGCGGCATTTCGCCACAGATGGGCAGCTTCTTTGAGCTGCAGGTTATGATCTCCATGTTTGTGGGCGGTATCCCGGTGACGGGCGGCGCCACCAGCAGGTTTTACAAGCTTGTGGTGGGTGCGCTAATGCTGGCGTTTTTGCAGAATGGACTAACGATCAGCCAGGTGGGTGCGGAAGCGTCTGAGCTGATTCAAGGGCTGATCCTGATTTGCGTGGTGTTTTTCACGCTGTTTGTAAGGAACAAGTTTATCCAGCGGCAGATGGCAAAAGAAGCCTGAAGGAGCTGGACGCAAGAAATATCAGAGTTGTAGGAGAGAAAACAGATGGCGGTATATGATCCCCAAAATGACCCGGCTGCGGTGCAGACCACGGCTGGGTATCCGCCCGTACATGGCATGGGCACGGATTTTCTGTTTGCAAAAAAGGAGATACAGGTGCTGCGGGGCCTGGCGTCCCGCGTATCCGAAATCTCTCAAAGAGCGGATATGAAGCAAAAGGCGGAGCTGTGGACAAGGCACAACGACCTGAAAACGGATACGCCGGTGGTGTTTATTGATCCGGAATATGGCTGGAACGAGCTGGTGCCTCCAGAGACGCTGGAGTGCGCCGATCCGCTAGCACGGACGTGGGAGATGGCGCTGCGCAAGCAAATTTATTGGGCGGACGACCTAAAGGACGACCGTGTGATAAAAGGCTATTTTGATGTGCCGTATAGTGTGATAGATACCGGCTGGGGCTTTGCGGAAGAAACGACGGGCGGGGCGACTGTGACGGGCGATGCTTATCACATAGAGGCTGCCCTCGCCGATCTTGAAGCAGACTTTGAAAAGCTGCATTACCCTGACATTATCATCCAGCCGGAGGAATCGGATGTGATGATGGATTTGGCGCATAGTCTTTTTGACGGGATATTGAAGGTGCGCCGCAAACACACATGGTGGTGGACGCTGGGTCTTGGCTGGGATTATGTATTTTTGCGCGGCATGGAAAATTACATGATTGATTACCTGGTGGAACCGGAGTGGGCGGCAAAGCTGCGGGAATTCCTGTGCGAAGGCAAGCTGAGGATGCTGGATTATTTGCAGGAAAATGGCTTGCTTGCCACCAATACGGGCGCGACCTATGTCGGCTCGGGTGGCTTTGGATTTACGGATGAGCTGCCATCTGAAGAAGAAAATACGGAAAATGTGCAGCTAAAGGATATGTGGGGTTTTTGCGACGCGCAGGAAACCGCGCGGATGGATCCCGATTTTTACGGGGAATACCTGCTGCCGCTGCATAAAAAGATATTAAGCCGGTTTGGCCTTAGCTGCTATGGCTGCTGTGAGGGGTATGAAAACAGGTGGCATTATGCAAAGCAATTGCCCAACCTGCGGCGGGTATCGGTTTCTCCCTGGGCAAAGTGGGAAACGGTGCCGGAGAACCTGGGGAAGAACTATATTGCTTCTGTAAAGCCCAGCCCCACGCCGCTGGCGGAGCCGCACATGGATGAAGACGCGGTGCGCAACGAATGCCGCGAGGCTGTGGAAAAGACAAAGGGCGGCATATGCGAATTCATCATGAAGGACAATCATACGCTGGGGCACAACCCGCAAAACGCGGTAAGATGGGTGGAGATTATGCGGCAGGAGATTGATAAAGTATATTAGTGGTGTCTCTTCCTCTATGATTTAATAAAGCTACGAAAGAAGGGTACACCGGCTTTTTGCCGGTGCATTCTTCATATAAAGGAGTAGATTCTATGGCGACGCTGTTTTTGTTACTCATATACCTGACCTATATTGCGCTGGGGCTGCCCGATTCGCTTTTGGGATCGGTGTGGCCGGTGATGCACACAGACCTCGGCACCAGCTTTGAGAGCGCGGGCATTGTTTCCATGGTGATTGCGGGTGGCACAATTGTGTCCAGCCTGGTGAGTGAAAGGTTAATCCGCCGTTTTGGTACACATAGGGTTTCCTTTGTGAGCGTGTTTGCCACGGCGGGCGCGCTGCTGGGATATTCGCTTAGCCCGTCCATGGCGATGATAGCGTTGATGGCGGTGCCGCTTGGGCTGGGGGGCGGGTGCATCGATTCCGCCATGAACAATTATGTGGCGCTGCATTACGAGGCAAAGCACATGAATTGGCTGCACGCCTTCTGGGGGGTGGGCGCGTTTGCCGGGCCTCTTGTAATGGGCGTGTTTATGCGGCAGGGCGATAATTGGCGGGGCGGTTACCTTGCCATTTCCATCATATTATTTGTTATTGCCATTTTGCTGACGGTTTCCTTTCCCATGTGGAAAAAAACGGGTGCTGCTGTAACGGGCAAAAAGCAAGAAGGACAGGCGGAGCTGCCCCCACCGGTGGATGCGCGCACGGCAATCCGCATCCGGGGCGTGTTGCCCGCAATGGCGACATTTTTGGTGTATTGTGCCGCGGAATATACGATAGGGCTGTGGGGAAGTAGTTTTTTGGTTTATGTGCGCGGGTTTGCCGCGGCGGACGCGGCGATGGGCGTGTCGCTTTATTATATTGGCATTACGGCGGGGCGTTTTTTGAGTGGTTTCCTTACGGCGAAAATGAGCAGCGCGCGGTTGATCCGTACTGGTGTGGTGATGGTGATGATTGGCGGGGGGCTGCTGTTTATTCCCGGGCCGTTTTTTATGCCGCTTGTCGCGTTTTTTTTCCTGGGATTTGGCTGTGCACCCATTTTTCCGAGCATGGTGCACGAAACGCCCGCACGCTTTGGCGAGAATGTTTCGCAAAAGCTGATGGGCTGGCAGCTGGCCTCTTCCTATGTGGGGGCGACGTTTATCCCACCGCTGGTGGGTATTTTAGGGAACAACACAAGCATGATGGTGGTTCCCATATTGATGCTGCTGTATGGCGTGGTGTTGTTTGCCTGCACGGAACGCATTAATAAAGTGGCGGGTGCGGGTAAAAGCAAACCTTGAGTGGGGGGAGGGATAGATAAGCCCCTATAGCGTATGAAGTGCAGCTTGATACTGTGTTTAGCGGCCCAGATTGTGCAGGATTTCCCGGAAGCGCTTTGTTGCAAGCTCACTGGGTTCGCCTTTTTTGCAAAAGGATAGCTTTGCCAGCTTGGGTACCACACGCTCCACAATTATTTTTCCATCTATTGTTTTGGATTCCAATGCGTGGAAGGCCTCCAAAAAGCGACTGTCTTTTTTTGCATAATCGTAAAAGGACAGGATATAGACGTATTTAAAAAGGTTATAGCCGCGAAAAGGGTATTCTACCTGCATAAACAAGGTGCCGATTCCGTAGTGGCAGGGGCCGACCGGTTTTTTGACAGTCCAGTGCCAAAGGAGGAATTCGACGGCCTTGTCGAGGGCGGGTTCGTTGTTTCGGTAACGGCTGAAGCGAAATGCGTCAAGTGCCGTGAGTGTGGGCAAAGGGTTGGAGTATTCGGTCTCCGGCCCGCGGCCATAGGAGAATTTATTGCACCGCAAGCCCCCGTCCTTGTATTGGATATCCAGAAAATGCTTGAAGGATTGTTCGATGCGGTTATCATGTGCATAGCCCATATGGCAGAGAACTTGTGTGGTAATTGCGGTCTGGCACGGATAAATGCCACCTTTTGGATAGATGCAGAACCTGCCGTCTTCCTGCCATGTGCTGAAGATTAAATCAGCAAGCTCTGCCATAAGAGGGGCATCCCTCTCCATTCCCAGCTCCAACAGGTAAAGTGCACAATCAAGGGTGGAGAAGGGTGAGCCTTTTAGCAGGCGCTTATCCGGGGTTGTCCAATAATCCGCCCCATTATCATGCCGGTGTGACAGGATGACATCGGCGTCTGCCTGATACTTTTTATCTATTGCCATAGCCAAACCCTCTTGCATACAGTCTAAAACAAAGTAACGAAGCATCTTTGCTTTGATGAATGCTATCATATCATTTTCTGTTTATTGGTGCAAACAGGTTGTTTGCGGATGAGTGCAGGGTTGTACCTGCTGTAAGATCCGGTCGAAATAGGCATTACATTGATTAGACATGGCATAAAAAATTATACATCTTTTTGTGAGATGCGCGATATGCATCCGGTGCCATGTCGGTGTAATATCTTGTTGAAATAGAGATCGTTCGGACGTGAGTATAAAAAAATCCGCGAACCACCAAAGATGATTCGCGAACTTGTCTGCGGGCACTTGCCCGCTGGAGCTTCTAAGCAGACTCGAACTGCTGACCTCATCCTTACCAAGGAATAGGTAGCAACAACAATAAGAGCTTTATGTGCATATGGTATCACGCAATACCGTACTGTGACAACGTTTTTATGGCGTCAGATGAAATAAGTGCAGGTAGTGATATCGTGCGTAACCCAGTTCACAGTAGCAGATATGGAGCTGAGTAAAAATGGTTAAAAGCTTGGAGCTAAGGATTAGGTTTTCTTCACAAAAAGCTGATAACCACAACGAAAATTCAATATTATAGAAAACAAGAGAGCTGATAACCATAATGCAATTTTTTCTAAGTTCATTTTTGAAGCGCTAATACTCGTCTGAAAACATGGGATTAAGAAAGGGAATTAGAGTCTATTATATATTGTAGAAAAGCGATAAAGCTTTTTGCTGCGACTTGTTTAGTTGTTGAAGAATAGTTGTTATCTAAGAAGCAAATACTAAAAATATTTGTTTCCTCAATTTGAATCAATATGTCAATATATACATTGACTCCTTCTACTCTTTGAGAATAACTAATTAATTGATCAAACTTCAAAATATCAGGAGATGATAGAGGACTGTGGCCAATAGACCATTGTTTATTGAGGTCATCAATAATAATTTGATATCCAAATGCAATATAAGATTGAGATACTTTAAACGCAGATACGTTAAGATAAAGTGAGAAAGCCGCTAGAAGCCTTTGTTCTTTTGCTAATGGTTTGTTTTTTTTTCGATAGACTTTGTAGGAAATGAATATCGCTAAAACAGCAATAGTGACAAGAAAAAAGATGCCAAATATAAAAGTATCACTCATTAAAATATCCTCCAATAATGAATATAGCAAAATATGTAGAAAAATGCTATGATTTACATATAGGAAGGGATGCCATGGATAAAAAACAAGAATTCGATTCTCATCAAACAAAATGTATTATGACATATTCAAATATATCTCGTAAGTTCGATATAAATAATTGGGAAATTCATCACCATCATGAAACACTAAATTATTGGATTGAAGAAAACTTAAATTTTATTAACACCTCAACAAAAGATCTGAAAGAACTTCTTAGATACATAAAGGATGTCCTTTTTCGTTTGCAACACCAACAAAAAAAAAGAAACTCTGCAATGATATTATCAATTGTTTCACTGTGTATATCTGGAATTTCGCTAATGTACTCATTTATGGGTGGTACAGGTGAAGCAAACCTATATTCAGGTATTATTTTTACAGTTGCTGTTGTCATGGTTGTAAGTTTTGTGTACCTTTTGTTTTTTCTGATAATTGAGAATAAGACACATTCAAGGGTGCTATTTAGTGAAATGTGTATATTATCAATCGAAAGCATATTAGATAATCGAGAACAGGAATAGTTTGTCTGTTTCGATGAGAACATTATGTCCAACATGTCCGCTTACATTGAATAATAGTTTGAGTAACATTTTGTCTTGTAACTCCAAGCAAAAAGGCATTCTACCAAAGATTTGAAACCTATTTCATTTTTGAGAAAACTGTAATAACTTATATTTTCATAAATTTCCAGAATGGAATGAAATTACTCTCAATGATCATTTTTGAATCGCCAATACTTGTCTGATATCATGGAATTAAGAAAAAGGAAAGTGAGGTTACAGAAATGAGAGCATTATCAACTTTATCTGTACTACTGACATTGTTTGCGCTGATCACGAGCATCTATACTGGAACGATCATATGGGGCTTGTGGATTACAACAGCCTTGATCACCTACCTGCCTATCGGCCTTATATCATATTTTAGCAGACGTAGTAGATAAGTATTTACCTTGTTCGCCCAGCATGGTGTGATATAATATCAAGCATGATATGTAAGAAATGCAGTACAGAAATGTTCAAGCGGGCAGCTAAAAATCCGCAAATAACCATACAGGTATATGTCTGCCCTAAATGTGGCACATTGGTCATAATCGACGCAAACGGCGAGGAAACCTGGGAAACAAAATAAAACTAAATAGTATCTTTGGAAGCGGCTTGGTCAATCGATCAGGCCGCTTTTATTGTAGATTGAGCGTGACATAAACTCCCGGCTGTGCCGGGAGAGTCAGTTGGCTTTAGCTTTAAGTTGCCAAAGTAAGGGACAATATCACGCTTATAGTAATACCTGATGCTTGGTAAATAGAGTAGTGATACTGAAAATCTACAAAAGATAGAGCTATTGCAGATAATCGGACGAGCCTATTTGATCCTTTAGGAGCGGCAGTGCAATTAAGCATAAGGCAGATTATTCAATGCGCCATCAGGCGCTGCCGGTATCAGACCCTTATAGGGCCAGTGCAAGCCACCCGCTCAGCGGATGGTCCTGACTGTGCTCATTTTTGCGTATAGCAAGCCATTCATCTAAGCTAAAAGTAAATAAACCTATGGAGGATATCAGCATGTCGAAAGTTATCGCAGTAGTAAACAATAAAGGCGGCGTTGGAAAAACCACGCTCACAATCAATCTTGCCGCTACGCTCGTGCAGGAAGGGAAAAAGGTGGCGATGCTGGACTTCGATCCGCAGTGCAGCCTTACCATTGGCGCTGGATATAAGCTGGATGAACTCACATATACCATTACCGACGTGCTGAACGCTGTCGTAAACGGAAAGATGGAAACCATCAAAAATACATGGTTGGAGCATGAGGAAGGTATGCACTTGATGCCCGCCGACAAAAATCTGGTCGGCTTTGAAAGCAGCTTGCTACAGGAATATGGGCGCGAACTGTTCTTGAAGCGGTACATCGATACTATCAAGGATCAGTTTGATTATATCATCATCGATACACAGGGAGCGGTTAGCGTACTGCTAATCAACGTGCTAATTGCAAGCGACAGCATCCTTATACGCATCATTCTGGCCATTCAGTAAGTGTTCGTCCGCGTGTGCAAACGCTTGATTCTTATCGGTAAATGTATCGCCGCAGTTGCAGTGGATTACATCACGTTCCTCGTAGACAGGCTCCTCTTTTGTAGACGCCGGAACATCCACAACCCACACATCTTCGTATACTGCATCGTGCCATGTTTTCCCCGCATTGGGGTCGGTAGCGTCTGAGCCGCCTGTGTTCGGTGCGCCGGTTGCAGGCGTGCTAGAGCCACTTTGATTACCTGCATTGCCGCTGCCATTGTTGCCACCTGATGCCGATGTGCTCCCGCCACTGCCGCCTTTCCTGCCAGTAGCAGGACTGCTTGTGGCTGTCGGTTTGGGTGCCGCGGTAGCTGTCGCTTTAGGCGAGGGAGTTGCGGACGGTTTTACGGACGGCTGGGGCGTAGCTGACGCGGTTGGCGCTTCTGTCGCCGATTCACCATCCGAAAGGAAGGAGTCTTCCTGGCTGGCTTCTGCGGATTGACCTGCCAGTGCCAGTTCTTCCGTTGCACCGGGTGAGCATCCTGTATTCACCTGCATGACGATAAATCCGAGGATCATCAGGCCTAGTATTTTCTTCAACATTTCGTATCCCTCCTGTACTCTCTCTGCGGATGCCGCAGCCTGCATGTATCTATGTTGGCGGTATTGAGCTGGTACGCAAGCCACCGCGCATCATACCGGTTCAAATCCAGATACCGCATAAACGACCGATATAGGCGGCGGTAGCCGTGCAAGGGGTAACATCTTGCCATTTCTCATTTCACTCCTTTTTTGCATGAAAACGCCCCTCGGTTTTCCGAAGGGCGTTGGTTGGAATATTGATTTTTGTTTGTATATGTCTATTTCATCAAAGTGAAGCTCCCAGGGCTTCCGCTTCTTCCATGTATTCGGTCTTTTCCACATCGCCGGGCATGTTCACGCCGCCTGCAAGAATCATTCCCCGGTCATCCCAATTGAGGTTTTTCACCAGACAGGTTTGATAGTATGGAATGATCTGTTCAAAGTTTTCCTCCGCAGTATCCTCGGCGGCAATCAACAGCACAGTTTCTTTTTTCAGTATTTTCATGCCGTTGGCGGCCGCTAAACCGAATATGCGGTCAATCACGGTTTTCATCTGCGCTGTTAAATGCCACCAATACAGCGGAGATGAAAACACAACCACATCAGCCTGATTAAGCGCATCGTAGATTTCCTGCATATCATCTTTTTGCACGCAGGGATTACCTTTACCCGCCACACATTGGTAGCAACCCAGGCAGGGCTTAATCTCCATGCTGCGAATGTTATATTTGCTTGCCGTATGCCCGGCTTTTTGTGCGCCCCGTATCAGGGCGTCGGAGAGCGCTTCGGTATTTCCATTTGCCCGTGGGCTTCCATTCAAAACCATAACCTGTTTTCCCATTGAACCATCCTCCATGTTTTAGATGCCATTATCCGTATTATATCTTTTATTTCTATGGGCAACAATATATTCTGCTTATCTTGCTCCTTGCTGCCGTACTTTTTTCAGATGCCGGTCATAGTAGTCCAGCGCCTTGAAGATATGTTCCTCCTTTTGGCGCGGGGTAGCTGTTTTGGAAAAGTATTTGTCCAGCTTTTCGGGCGGGAGTTTCAGCACTTCCCGCTGTTGTGGTTTTTCCTCGGACAGTACGAGCGCAATTCCGTTGCGGTCGAGTTTGCCATCCTGTGCCGCTTTCTTCAGTCGTTGTGCTTGCGATAGTGAGGGGGTGCAATCGGCAAGTTTCATTTCGTCCAGCAATTCCTGCTGCAATTCTTCGGTAAGATAAGATATTTCTACAGCAGGACGAAATGCCATTTTACTATCGTCTACCATTTGGAGGATATCAGGGATTAGTTCAGTCAGACGGATATATCTTCGTATTTGCTCTCTGCTTTCGCCACTATCAAGAGCAACTTTTTCGTTTGTTCTTAACTTCGACACCACTGGTGTCGAAGTTAGATCAGTACGTTGGCCTTGGCGATTCAGAGCTTCCATTTTCAATTTATATGAGAAAGCCTTTTCGCTTGGTAGAAGGTCATCGCGTTGTATATTGCTGTCCACCATAATGATATCTGCTTCATCGTCCGTCATTTCGCGCACGATGTATGGCATAGTGGGCCGTTCCGCCAACTCACATGCTTTTTTGCGCCGGTGTCCTGCTATGATTTCATATCCTCCACCTTGCCTCGGTCGCGCAAGTCCCGGCATAAGAACGCCCACGCGCTTCACACTTTCGATGGTTTCCATCATGTTTGCGTCCATTCTGACCTGGAACGTATGGCGGGGGTAATCATATAGCTCACGTAAAGGGATGTCTATTACTTTTTCACGCGAATCATCGGCGCGGGTTTCCTCTGTAGAAAACAGGTCATCGACTGAAGGTAGTTTCATGTTTAGCGCGTTGTTTTTCGCCACTGTGGATTACCTCCTTTGTGAAATCTGCGTATGCCTGCGTTGCCTTGCCGTTGGGGTCGTATGAAAATAGGCTTTTGCCGGATGCGCTCATCTCAGCAGCTTTCACAGCAACTGGAATTTCCGACTTGAATATTCGCAACACTTCTCCATAATTTTGCCGGAGCATACGCGAAGTATCTTTTGACAAGTTGGTGCGCCCGTCAGTGAGGGTCAGCAATACACCCTCAATCTTTAGGTTGGGGTTGATATGCCGCTTTACCCGCTTCACGCTCTGGATGAGCTGCGTCATGCCTTTAGCTGGCAAGTATTGCGATTGTACCGGTATGATTACGCTGTCCGATGCAGCTAAGGCATTGATAGTTATCATGCCCAGGCTGGGCATACAGTCAATCAGTACATAATCATACTTATCCTTAATGTCAGCAAAACCGTTTCGCATTGTCTGCTCGCGGCTCATTGCTGTGACAAGCATCATCTCCATAGCGGATAACTCCAAATCCGAAGGAATGAGATCAACGCCTTCCTCGTGATGAACAATAACGTCTGTACTCTGTACCGGAATTTCTTCAATGGCTGACTTCATAAGGGTGTTGAGAGTACCTCCGTATTTTTCCTGCATTCCAAGACAGGTAGTAAGGTCACCCTGGGGATCGGCGTCCACAAGCAAGACTTTGTTGCCTGCTCGGGCAAGCCCTACGCCAAGGTTCAATGTAGTGGTGGTCTTTCCTACACCGCCTTTTTGGTTGGCGATGGCGATTACTTTGGTCAATGTGGTTTCCTCCTTAAAAGTTAGTGAATTATTCGATTTGTCCGCAAGAATGTGGGGGGCAAATGGGGGGCAAATCTGGTTTTTGTGTGATTTTTGGAATGTTTTTGAAAACAGAAAAAGCCCGCAAACGCTTTGTTTACGGGCTTTTCGCCTGGAGCTACTATCGGGATTTGAACCCGAGACCTCGTCCTTACCAAGGACGCGCTCTACCGACTGAGCTATAGCAGCATATTCATTTTTTTCTGCCCCCCACGCTGCCCCCTACGAGGATGACATTGGCTGGCATCAGTTGATACTAGATATTCTAATCTTTTTGCAAAATCGCTTTGCTGTGCGATTTTTCGGACTGTCCATCACTCTCTGAAACTCATTGACATATGCTGATTTCCTTACCAAGGATGCGCTCTACCTCCTGAGCTATCGGAGCAATACTGTATTTAATTACGGATCAGACCTATTCCTTACCAAGGATGCGCTCTACCTCCTGAGCTATAGAAGCAGTCTGTTAACATAAAAGCTTTTACCCCTATTTATGGTGACGATAGTCATTATATGATACATGTGGAAATTTTTCAAGATTTTTTTCGAATGCGGAAAGGATTTTGAATATCAATGTAGAATATTAACAATAAGAACACATTAGCCGGGGCTTCCGGCGGGGAACTCAATTTGTAAATAAAGAATATTTTTGCAGAAATAGTGTTTATGATAAACGGGATTTGTTTATTGTAATAACAGAAACACCCAACAGGAAACCGCCCGGCAGGCGTAAATGGTCTGGGGCAGCCTGAATCGAACATGAAAGGACGTGATACCAATGGATATAGCGGAATCAATATTCCTTGGCATGCACGGCACAGCACTGAACTAGAGACTTGCAGTGTTCATAAGGAATTACGGGGTTTGTACTCAAGCAGAAATGGTTGATGCAATTTGAAAATACCGTAATGGCAACCGTAAAGAAGGTTGCGGCAGGGGCGGGCAAGGCCGTAAAGGAGACCTTGCATCCAGCTTTCGGTGAAGGGCAGGTTTGCAAGCAGGCGTTAGCGGGGCTAAATACCGCAGTAAATGGTGTTTGTGGCCAGGTGGCAGGCCGAAGGAATAAACTCGTTTGCTCCATGCAAAGCATTGGAAGGATTACCGGGTGCACAAATATTAGATTGGATGTGCATGGATGGTGATGACCGGCGAGAACCGACAGGGGGACGCATGGTCCGAAGGTGCAGGATATGGTGGCAGAAAACGGGCGATCATAGTAAACAAAAAAATTTATAATATAAACCGGCACCCCTGCAGCATAGGCTGCGGGGGTGTTGGGTTTATAGAGGGGAAAAACTTCTGAGGGAGTGGAATATTGCCAAATAAATAAACGCGGGTGTTTAAAAAAACGCCCGCGTTGTGTATGTGTATAGGGTTGTTATCCTTTGTTCGCTGTTTCTGAGGCTTCCTCTTTCCCGGTTTTTCGTTTCGCAATATTGCTAATTTTATCACTCAGTTGCTTTAGCATGTTTTTTGCCATATTGCTTTTGGGGGAAGATTCGGCATTCGCTGCTTCTTTTTTGTCAGCAACTTCTTCCTCATTGCTGCTGGCATCCGGTTTGCTTTGCGCAGCGGGTTTGTTTGCCGCAGGGGTTCGCTTTGCGGCAGGTTTCTTTGATGTAGATTTTTTGGCAGCGTGCTTTCTTGCCGGTGCTTTTTTTGTTGCCGGTTTTTCAGGTTCTTTGGCATCCGCTTCCGGCTCCTGAGGCTGATCCGTCGGCAGGCTAAACACATCTGCCCCCGCCTGCAAAGTGTTCATTCTGTTTTGTTCTTGCAATAGCTTTGCATTGTGTTGCAGGTAGCGCAACACGGCATAAATCTGCTTTGCCATACGCACAGCTTTATAATAGGCCTTGCTTCCAAACTGTACCGGGGAATTAAGGATATAGAACGAAATATGCGGACGATCGAGTGAATTCAGGTAAACATTGACCATCATTGCGTTACACATGCTTTTTACCGGTTCACTTTCGCTCACTTCAAACTCGATCAGGTCGGCATAATTATAAAAGTTGATGCGCAAAGGCTTGCTCATCAGTTGCGTGCACAGCGCAAATTGCTTGTTTTCATCATCTACAGCTACATAAAAAATATAATTATTCGGCAAAAAAACATGGAATACCTTGCTGATTTGGAATTCGCTATTCAGTGAAATCTGCCTGGTAATCTCACACGGGCGGCATAATCCGTCGTTTGTTAATAAAAGAAATAAGTTGGATGTTCCGCATTTTTTGCATGTAGGCATAGGTAGCCACCGTTCCCCTTAATATACAAATTTATTATACCGTATGGCAACAAGAACGTCAATTTAATTCGCTAATACAATAACGTTTTACCAAGTAATTACCTATATACCCACATGTATGGCTGTAAAACAAGCTTATACCCCGTATTCCGCCACATAATCCCCTGACCCGCGGACAATGGCTGCAACCAGCTTGTTTTGGTATTCTTCCGTTTGCAGCAATGCTTCCTCCTTTGGATTGGAGAAAAAGCCACACTCTACAATCGCGCTGGGTTGATTCCCCTTCTTTAGCAAACGCCAGTTGCCGTGGTTTATTTTTCGTGGGTTCTCTATGGCAAGGTCTTCGTTGATGGCCTGCTGCAGGCTGTGCGCAAACTGCACGCCATATTCCCTGCCGTCCGCTTCGTTGCGCAGGTAAAAAACCTGCGGGCCGGCTACAGATTCATCCTCGAACCTGTTTTGGTGGATACTGATGAGCAGCTGTGCGTTTGCGCTTTCGATGATTTCCTCGCGCTTTTGCATATCTGCTTCTTTACGCTCGCCCACATCCTGTTCATCGGCTGGCCCCAGCGGGTTGTCGTCCTGCCGCGTCATCACTACATTCACGCCTTTTTGCTCAAGAGCTTCTTTCAGCTTTAACGAAATCTCCAGGTTTACGTCTTTTTCGTACCGACCTGTGGAAACGCCGATGGTGCCCACGTCTGTGTCCCCATGCCCGGGGTCCACAATCACGGTGATTCCGGCAAGCTCTTTTATGTCTCCGCCCGCGGGTTGGCTACCGCCCCCGAAGATGCCGCAACCTGCGCAAGCCACTGCCAGAACCACTAAAAACATCAATAGTATTAGTTTCTTTGATTTATGCATATGAATTCCCTTCCGTGTTATTGACGTTATCCTATCGCATAAATCTAATCAAGTTGTTAGCAAAATACAATGGTTTTGCAAAACAAATTATATTTTTTCCACACCAAATGTTGCCTTTTCCCCATTGATATCCCACTCTTTGGTGTAGCCTGCCGCTTCGCCCGCAACAATTTTATCCGCCAGCACTTCCTTTGCGATCGGATCCTTGTTTTTGTCCAGCACAGAGAGCACAGCTTCATTATGCGCTATATACAGCACAATCTTATCCGTCACCTCAAACCCGGCTTCCTTGCGCATTGTCTGCACCTTGGAGATGATTTCTCGTACATTGCCTTCCTCGATCAACTCAGGTGTAAGCGCGGTATCGATGATAACGGCATAGTCGCCGGATGTTTCCGCCACATAACCCTCGCGTTGTGCGGGCTCAATTAGCACATCCTCCAGCATCAGTGCCACGGGGCTGCCGTTTACCTCGAATTCATAAGCGTTGCCGCCGTTTACTGTGTTTACGATCTGCATACCGTCCGCTTGTTGCAGGTGCTCGCGTATGCCGTTTAAGAGCTTGCCGTATTTGGGGCCGACGGTCTTTAATTGCGGTTTTACGTTATAGGTGATATACTCTGCCGCAGCCGCGCCCAGCTCTACCTCGTGCACATTTAGCTCGCCGCGAATAACGTCGATATAAGTTTCGTCCAGATCGTTGATGCCGGAGACATAGATTTTGCCAATGGGCTGGCGGTTTTTGATATTTGCTGTGTTGCGGCAGGCGCGTCCCAGCACCACCACGTTTAGCACCGCGTCCATGTCTTTTTCCAGCTTTTCATCTATGAGTGAATTATTTGCGGCAGGATAGCTGCAAAGATGTACCGATTCCGGCGCGGTTTTGTCTACTGTGCGCACCAGGTTTTGGTAGATATTCTCCGCAATAAACGGTACAAAGGGTGCAATCACGCGCGTCAGTGTTTCCAGCACAGTATAAAGCGTCATAAACGCCGCTTTTTTATCCTCGTTCATACCGCTGCCCCAATACCGCTCGCGCCCGCGGCGCACATACCAGTTACTAAGCTCGTCCACAAACTCATTGATGGCGCGCGCTGGCTCTGTGATGCGGTAATTGTCAAGGTCACCCGACACCGTTTTCACCAGCGTGTTGAGGCGGGAGAGCACCCACTTATCCATGATGTTGAGCGGGCAATCCTCCAGTTTATACTGTGTTGGGTCAAACTGGTCGATTTCCGCATACAGGATGTAGAACGCATAGGTGTTCCACAGCGTTCCCATAAACTTGCGCTGGTATTCGCTCACCGCGTCGTCGTAATAGCGGGAGGGAAGCCACGGCGCGCTGCCTGCGTAAAAATACCATCGAACCGCATCCGCGCCCTGTTTGTTCAGCGCGTCCCACGGGTCAACCACATTGCCTTTGTGCTTGCTCATCTTTTGCCCGTCCTTATCCTGTACATGCCCCAGCACAATGCAGTTTTCAAATGGCGCACGCCCAAAAATAAGCGTGCCTATGGCAAGCAGCGTGTAAAACCAGCCGCGCGTCTGGTCTACCGCCTCGCTGATGAAATGCGCGGGGAAGTGGCTTTTAAACGCCGCTTCATTTTCAACGGGATAATGCCACTGCGCAAACGGCATGGAGCCGCTGTCATACCAGCAGTCGATGACTTCGGACACGCGTTTCATGCTGCCGCCGCATTTTTCACATTTGAGCGTGATTTCGTCAATGAACGGCTTGTGCAGCTCAAGGTTTTCCGGCACGGGTACATCTGCCATGTCACACAGTTCTTGCCGGGAACCGATCGCGTGCCTGTGACCACAATCACATACCCAGATGGGCAGCGGCGTGCCCCAATAACGCTCCCGGGAGATGCCCCAGTCGATCACATTCTCCAAAAAGTTGCCCATGCGGCCTTCTTTTATATTTTCCGGCATCCAGTTGACGCTGCGGTTGTTCTTTATTAACAGGTCTTTTAGCGCCGTCACTTTAATAAACCAGCTTGCGCGGGCGTAATAGAGCAGCGGTGTGTCGCACCGCCAGCAGAACGGATAGTTATGCTCGTAATCCATTTTTGCAAATAGCAATCCGCGGCTGTCCAGGTCTTCAATAATCTGCTTATCCGCTGCCTTTGCCTGCACGCCTGCCCATGGGGTGCGCTCGTCAAAAGCGCCATCTGGCTTTACAAGCTGCACAAATGGCAAATCGTATTGCTGGCCTACCTGATAGTCGTCCTCGCCAAAAGCGGGAGCGATATGCACAATGCCGCTGCCATCCGTCAGCGTCACGTAATCCGCGCAGGTGATATACCATGATTTTTTGTCAAGCCTCTCGAATTGAAACAAGGGTTCATACTCTTTATATTCCAGCTCCTTGCCGGAATATTTTTCTATGATGCGGACATCTTCGCCAAGAAGCTGCTCACAAAGCGCGTGCGCCATGTAATAGACATTGCCGTCCTTGGCTTCCGCTTTCACATATTCTTCCTTGGGGTTGACGCAAAGCGCCACGTTACTGGGCAGCGTCCACGGGGTTGTCGTCCACGCGAGGAAATACGCGTCCTCATCCTTCACCTTAAAGCGCACAAAGATGGATGTTTCCTTCACATCCTTATATCCCTGTGCCACCTCGTGAGAGGACAATGCTGTGCCGCAGCGCGGGCAATAGGGGACAATCTTGTGCCCTTTATACAAGAGGTCTTTGTCGAATATCTGCTTCAGGCTCCACCATACAGATTCGATATATTCGTCTTTATACGTGATGTACGGATGCTCCATGTCCACCCAAAAGCCCACGCGCTCTGTCATCTTTTCCCATTCGCTCTGGTATTTCCATACAGATTCCTTGCACTTTTGAACAAAAGGCTCAACACCGTATTCCTCTATCTGCTCCTTGCCGTCCAGGCCCAGCTCTTTTTCCACCTCCAGCTCCACCGGCAGGCCGTGCGTGTCCCATCCGGCAATGCGCAGCACGTTATAGCCCTGCATGGTCTTGTAGCGCGGAAACAGGTCTTTGATGGCACGCGTTAATATATGCCCGATGTGCGGCTTGCCGTTTGCCGTGGGCGGGCCGTCATAAAATGTAAACTCCTCGCCGCCTTTGTTTTTTTCCATGCTTTTCTTAAAGATGTCATTTTTCTCCCAAAAGGCAAGCACATCATTTTCTCTTTCGCTGAACTTCAAATCGGTAGGAACCTTGTTATACATTGTTTTTTCTCCTTTATACTAAAAAACGCCCTGACAATTGATCAGGACGATTTCACTCGCGGTACCACCTGAATTCCCCCGCTCAATGCAAGGGCACTCATAGCCTTTTTACGCAGGCTGCGCGTGCCGGTCGTCAGTGTGGTGATAATCAATTTGGCGTTGCCGCGGGGCTTGCACCCTCCCCCGCTCGCTTTGTGGGCCTACCAAAAAAGACGTTTGTCCTCACCTTGCGGCAAAGTATTCAATTCATGGTAATTGCAATTATAGTGCATCATCGCGGCTTTGTAAAGCGGTTTTTATTGAATTAGATTTTTCATTCATAAACTTTTTAACAGCCGCAAAAAATGATTTACCAGGCGTTTACATTCTCTTAACAACACTGTGCGGTAATGGGACGGGAAGATAAACCAACGGGAAGGGAAACACAAAATGCCAGGGGTAACAAACAAACGGAAGAAAAAAATGCGGGCGACGGAACGCACGTGGAAAATTGTCGCCGTCTTTTCAACTATCTTAGCAATCTTGTTTTGTGTGCTGCTTGTCAAAACGACGGTTACAGGTGCGCAAACGCAAAAAGTACGGGAAAACGCATCTGCCATGCAGCAATCAGGTGATGGCACGGCGTTGTTCACATCATCTCCCGGGCAGCAAAACGCTGGAGAAACGGCTTCATCCGGCTCACTTGCCGGCAGCCGTATTATTGTGGACGCCGGGCATGGGGACACAGACGTGGGCACCATCGGCCCGCTCACCGGCAGATATGAAAAGGAAGTAAACCTGGAGATTGCACTCAAGCTGAAAGCCGCCTTGGAACAAAAAGGTGTGGATGTTGTGATGACGCGCGGGGACGACAGCCCGCTTGGCCCGGACGAAGAGCAGGATGTGGGAGTGCGCAAGGAAGCGGATATGCAAAAGCGCGAGGAGATTATTGAGAACGCCAACGCCGACCTGTTTGTGAGCATCCACCAGAACAGGTTTGACGACGCATCTGTAGCTGGCCCGCAGGTGCTTTACCTGCGCACAGAGGGCGGGCAGGAATATGGCACGGAGTTTGCGAATGCCATGCAAAACGCGCTGAATGAATATCTGCCAATTAAAAAGCCGCGCGGCATAAACGGCGGGGACTGGCGGTTGTTGAAAAAAGGTGACCAGCCGGGTGTAATCATTGAATGCGGGTTCTTCTCTAATCCGGAGGAGGAAGAGCTGCTGCAAACAGGTGAATACCAAAATAAGCTGGTGACAGCAATTTTAAACGGGATAGAGAATTACCTTTTATAATCTTTTGGATAACAATTGAAGGATTGCGGAATCGGTGATAAAATAAGAGTAAATGAAAAGGGGAATGAGGCGCTCCCCTGCCGCATGGCAAAACCGCTGCACGGCTGATGGCTTCTGCAAATGTATTGTTTTTGCAGCCATCAGTTTTTTATTATTAGGAGGTGAATTTGATGCTTATACAATGTATGTTGATTGGTCTGGGCGGATTTGCGGGCACAACCGCCCGTTATCTTTTGAGCTTGCCTTTTTCCGCAGGGGCTATGTTGTTTCCATTTGGTACGTTGCTTATCAACTTCTTAGGATCATTTTTGATTGGGGTGGTTGCGCAGTGTGCCACGCAAGCTATGGTTGACCCAAGGCTATATCTTTTTTTCGCGGTGGGTGTGTGCGGCGGCTTTACCACATTTTCCACTTTTTCGTTGGAGACGTTTGGCCTGATAAACGGTGGCCATGCCGCGCTTGGGATACTTTATGCCGTTTGCAGTGTGTTACTCTGCCTTGCTGGTGTGTGGCTGGGCAGGGCGGCTGTGCGGGTTGCCCTGGGCTGACGGCTTTGGCTTGCCCAGCACGTGGGCAACTTCATTCAGGCTATAACAATAATGGACGCAAAAATGTGTGCCAAAAAAACCGCCTGCCCTTCAAGCTCTGTTTTCAGCCGCTCATCCGCGTCTATAATGAAAAAAATGTGTTCGCATCCAGTTTCCGCGGCGCGTTGCAGAAAAACCTCTTGTAGCCATTTGGTATCCTCCGGGTCGTTCTCAAAGCCGCTTCTTGTATCTGCCACATAGTTGCAGCCCGCGTTTTGCCGCATCAGTGAAAGTGCATGTAAAAGCGGCTTCCGGTAATTGCTGCCCTGGCAGAACTGCTTCCATGTTACAAGCACAACATTCAAATCGTTGAGGTACCCAACCTCACAAAATCCTGAACGGTACATTCACCCTTCTTCCTTTTTGCCGATAAACCGACGGTATTCCTTTACCTTCTGTTCGTAGCCCTGGTTTGACGGGTGATAATAGGTATGCCCGGCGAGTTCGTCCGGCAGGTATTGCTGCTCCACGTAATGACGCGGATAGTTGTGGGCGTATTTATACTCTTTGCTCTTTTTTTCGTGCTTGGCTTTCTCGTAATTGGAATCTTGCAAGTGCTGCGGCACCTTTGCAATATTCATGTTCTTCGCGTCGTCCCACGCCTCGCCGATGGCCATAACCACGCTGTTGCTCTTGGGCGATTCGCACAAATAAATAATTGCTTGCGCAATATTGAGGCGCGCCTCCGGCATGCCGATAAACTCCAGTGCCTGCATGGCTGCCACACACTGGTTTAGCACACTGGGATTTGCCAGCCCCACGTCCTCGCTCGCGTGCACAATCATGCGGCGTACGGGTACGCGCGGGTCCATGCCTGCATATACCATGCGCGAAAACCAAAAAAGCGCCGCGTCGCTGTCACTGCCGCGTAACGACTTGCAAAAAGCGGACAGCATATCATAATATTCATTGTCGTCCATGCGCACGGCGCGCTGCTGTATGCTCTGCTCGGCAATCTCCAGCGTAATCTTTATTTTACCCTTGTTGTTTGGCTTTGTGGTGAGCACGGCAAGCTCCAACGCGTTTAAGGCAGTGCGCACGTCGCCCCCGGCAATATCCGCCCAATGCTCCACGGCCTCGTCTTCCATCACAATATCCATATTTCCATAGCCATTCTCCACATCCGCTACGGCGCGGTAGACAGCCTGCTTCACGTCGTCTTTTTGTAGCGGGTAAAACTCAAACAGCCGCGTCCGCGATACGATAGCGCTAGTCATGGCGGCCATGGGATTTTCCGTGGTGGATCCGATCAGCTTAATAATTCCCTTTTCCATCGCGGGGAGAATGCTGTCACTTTGCGACTTTGACCACCGGTGGCACTCATCCAGCAGCAAAAAACTCTCGCGCTCATACAGCTTCAGCTCGCTTTCTGCCTGCTCGATAACGGCGCGCACATCCTTTACACCGCTTGTCACCGCGTTCAGCTTGAAAAAATTGCTGCCCGTTGTCTCCGCGATGATTGTTGCCAAAGTTGTCTTGCCACAGCCGGGCGGCCCCCAAAAGATGCACGACCCCAGCTTATCCGCCTCTATCGCACGGCGCAGTAATGTGCCCTTACCTACGATATGCGCCTGCCCCAGAAAGTCATCCAGTGTCTTTGGGCGCATCCTGTCTGCCAGCGGCGCGTTTTTTTCTATGTTTTGAGAAAACAAATCCATTTTTTATCTGTCAGGCGTTTTCGCCTGTTTCACTCCTCGCTTCAAGATAAGGTCTTTCTTTATATTATACTACACGATAGCGCCGTTTTCGAGCCATTGCCGCCGGAACCATGATTGTTTACAATAAGTTCATCGCTGTTGCCAAAACCTTTATCGCAAGGCCTGCCGCAGCTCTTCGTAAAGTGCTTCTGTTTTTCCGGCGTCATCCATGTTGATGTAAACGGGAGCATCCTCCCGCCGTTCTATGAGGAGGGTGGGCGCGGAATCGCTGTTCACAAAAAGCATATACTTGCCCAGCGTCTTTGAGCGGAAGTTTCCTTTGAGCACATCGCCAAATCCGCCATAGCCGTTTGTGCGTGTGCCGTTCGGCTCAATTTCTTTCATGCTGCGATTGTCCAGCGTGACCGATTCCACATCGTCCAGCCCAATTTCCAGCCCATACATCCCTTCGATTTTGATGCTATCGCCTTGCACGAGCACGGCAGGGGCCCGGTCGCCCTGAACAAACAACACAACCACAAACATCAGCGCAACAGCTGTAATAATGATGGCAACAATACCAGCGCCTTTGGAAATGGCCGTTTGCTTAGCCGTTCTGAATTTTTGTGACATCCAAATTGCAGAAACAGCAGGGTCGGCGACGACAACGGCGAATAAAATGCCGGTGGCCCAGCTTTGTTCAAATTGTATGGCGAGGCCCAGAAGCAAGAATTCAATACCACAACGGATCAGCAAATTACCGGCCACCCGGCCAAGAGCGGCTTTGTCAATCTTCTCTCTGTCTTCCTCTGTCATGGTGTTGTATCCGGCAAGTAGCATCAGGCCTTTGCCCTGGCGCATAAAAATTCCCATGACGAGGAGCGGCGCGGCAACAACCGCCATGATGATAAGTGTCATACCCTGCTCCTGCCTCGTGTTTTCACGGTGTTTTATAACTATATTATACAGTGCTTCTTGTGCTTTGGAAACGATTCACCCTATTTTCCTTATATAAATAGTTGAAATGGATGCCGCAAAATATTATAATTGTTACTATGTTCACAAATTAGGAGGAAGAAGTTTTATGGAAAGAGTGTATAATTTTTCGGCAGGCCCCGCTGTTTTGCCGCTTGAGGTATTGGAACAGGCGCAAAAGGATTTTATTTCCCACGACGGCAGCGGTATGAACGTGATGGAAATGAGCCACCGTTCCAAAGAATACCAGGCGATAATTGACGAGGCGGAAGCAGACCTCAGGAGCCTGATGAATATCCCGGACAATTACAAGGTGTTGTTTTTGCAGGGCGGCGCATCCATGCA
>JAJDHD010000080.1 GCA_030266015.1 Christensenellaceae bacterium OttesenSCG-928-K19
GCTGAGGGGGGTAAGGACTGGATCGGTCTGACCATAAACCATCCCCTTCTCACATCCTATTTGTCCACTTCCTCCCCCAAATTCTCCTTCACATTTCTCCTCATATTCCTTTCCGTTTCAATCCGCTGCCATCATATCTGCCGACCTTTTACAGCAGCGTTATATCCGCTCTACAAGGTGCTTTCCGGCAATTATTCCTGCTCATTTCCTGTTATTTCCTACAACAAAAAAGAGCGAGCCGGTGTGGTTAACCTACTCGCTCATAGTGTGTTTTAGTGGTCTATTTATGTTGGGACAAGTGGATGGTTTTGGTGGTGAGGGTGGTATAGACATTAGCAAATAGGTTTGTGGGTATTATAACAAAGCCTATACGGCGAAGCAATGCCTAATTGCCTTTTCATTTGCGCCTTCGTTTTTTTAGCTGAGCAATCGTAATTATAGCCGCGACTATTATTGCAATGGCTGGAATTACCGCACTAATATTAGTTTTTGACAATACCGTTGACAATAAATCAATAATAGCAACCAAAGTATTGCTTACTACTCTCGCCCACTTAGGAAATATTATAAACAAGATTGTTATTTATCCATAGTGCCTATTTTAGCAAAAACAGTGCCTATTATGTCCAACTGGGTACCTATTTTAGCAAAACAGGTGACTATAATGGCAAATTTAAAAGCACGGAAACTACCAATAAATCCCTCCATAGAGCCATAAATGGCGAAGTGGCGGGATTCTGTATAATTGAATATAATATATATATTTATAATCTTACTCCATCAAAGCGCCTCTGATGACTCGCTTTTCTGGAGCGCCGCCGGTAAGGAAGTTTATCCGATGTCTGTTTTACAATCTTTGCAGAAAACCAAAATAATATGGCTATCATAAATATCAAATCAATGGAATTGCAGTATCGCTTGTTGCTGTCCTTGCTTACTTTGGAATAATATTTTTCACCCGGCCAACCGTACCATCCTCAAGCCGCACCTTTATCCCATGCGGGTGGCTGGCTGAGTTTGTCAAAATATCCTTCACGCACCCATCCGTGAGTTTGCCCGTCCGCTGGTCCTCCTTCTTCACTACCTGAACCATAATGCCCGGTTTTATGTTCTTTCGTTGTGTTCCCTGCATACCGCTTCTCCCCATCGCAAACTGCTGCTCTACCTCACCATAAGCTCATCAACCGTTACCGCAGGATGGTGATATTTCGCACCGCCCGTTTTATCCAGGTAATTGATGGCCTGCGCCGGACACCATTGGATACATGCCATGCACTGTTCACAGTTATCCCCAATTACAGGCCTGCCATTTTCCATATAGATATTCTTATCCGGGCAAAGCCGCACACATTTCCCACAGCCAATACAGGCGTCAGAAATATTGAATTGCTCCACTTTTCGCAGCATCCCAGGTAGCAGCTTTGTATGATAATGTGCGAAAAAGCGCGACTGCCTAAACGGAGCATTATGAATTTTTGCAGTGACATCTAGCGCAACGCGAGCTGCCTTTTTCTCGGCTTTTCTTGCCTTTTTCTCCACATTCCCTTTCATCGGATAAAGTGCGATATAATTGGCAAACATACGCACGCTTTTTCCATAGCTTAATGTCGCACCCTTACCTTGCAACAATTCATCCGCCTGCGAGATTGTGTTGCCAGGTACGCCGCCATATGTCTCCACAAAAAAAAATAGTCCGTATGCAGCTTGATGAAATCCAACGTTCCCAGATATGTCCCAACAAACCTAGGCAACCCGCCGGCATAATTCGGCGCGACAAAACCTACCCTGTCAAATTGGCCTACCGGGGTCGGGCACGCCGCCATGGCGTTCAACTCTGTGTCTCCCAACTCTTGCGCTATTTGTTTGGCCACAGTCAGGCTATTGCCAGTGCCGGAAAAATATAATATCAAATTCTTTGCCATGATATCGCTTTCCACTGCTTTCTTTTATTTTCTGCTTCTTTATACTAATTATACTTGTGGGGCTTGTACATGACTAATAACTAACCACATAATCTATGACTCCCAACAGCGATTTTTACTATTCTAATATCCGATATTTCGATTTATGACACTGCCATCAATAGCATTAATTGTAACATAACTTCGGTTCGCGTGCCTTTCCGTTATTTCCCCATTTTCATCAAGATACACACTCGTTTCGCTATCATATTCGTTCACATTGTATTTGGTGAAGTCATATCCATAAAAATCCCATACGGGTATAAACAGATACTCACCTTCTTTTCCCTGCCTCAAAACACGCATCAATCCCAATTTTGCTTTCGTGATATAGATATTCTTCTCTATAATCGCATCGCCCCACGAATCGGTATCCAGATAGATATTTCCCATAACAACCTGTTTTCTGAAAATATCCTGTACGTCTGAAAATTCCAAAAGACTAGTGTTTTCCGCCATGACCTCTTCCACCTTAGACGGATAGGCCCAGTCAAAATTCACAATCCCATCATCGGAAATCGTAATTGTAGCTGCTTCGTAATTAATAGCACTACTATATGGAGACGTTCCCGTTGACCTTGGAATAGCATAGTTCTCAGTAATACCTCCTATGCTTCTTGTGAAATAGTACGTATAGCATTCGCTTTTCGCTGTCTCGTCGCCATTTTCATCTAAGTGCACCAGATAATTCATATCCTCCAATGCAATGTCCATATAATCAAGGCCCATATCTGCAATCGCTTGCCGCGCAGTTTTCTCGGCATGCTCCCGGGTGATGTCGCTATCGAGTAGGGGCAGGCTGGAAAGATTGTCAGGAGCAACTGTATCCTTTTCCACAAGCTGTGTAAAGAAGGACATATACATCTTACCAATAAAAAGCTGGCACTTCCTGCCGTCAACGAGCAGCGCTTCTCCCTTGATTTCCGGGGATAAGAACTTTTCGGGGTTGTCGATTTTTTCCTGGTTTTCTTGCTCCAGTTCCTTTTTCATCTCCTCGCTCATATCATCTTCAATCGCCGTAGGGGCCAGACTATTAGAATTGTAATCTAATTCAAATTCCGTGCTGGCAGGTGTTTCCTCTATCTGCTCCGGCGCCTCGTTATAGAATTCTTCCCATGCTGCAATATCTTGCTGTGTATTTTCAATCCACGCGTCATGCTCTGGCGTTCCTTTTGCGAGAGCGCTGTTTCCATCTGAATTCGGGTCGGTCAGCGACTGTTTTAGCCGCAGTATTTCGTCCGCTACTTCATCTTTTGTATAGGGACCGTCCGGCCTCTGCTCATATAGTGTTGCTTCCTGAAGTAACACATCCATAATCCGGTCAGCCTGTTCTTGTGTAATTTCATTATCAGAAAGAGCCGCCACAGGAAATTCTGTAACATTTGGCACTTCAATATCCGCCTCTATTGTTACAGTCAATTCATCTTGCTGCAACACTTCGCTCCATGTATCCGGAAATTCATACGCCCTCTGCTCTGTTATCGTTTCTTCCGCTATCGTTGTTTCAAGCTGCCGGTCACCTTCGCCAACCGCAATCGGGCTTGCGGATGATTTTTGGCAAGCGGAAAAAACAAAAGCCAAGCAACCTGCTATCAATAATATGAGAATTTTCTTTTTCATTACGAAACCTTTCCTTTTTCTTTTATACTCCCATATTCTTTTCAAAAAATTCATTACCAAAATGTTATATTTTTGTTATCGGAGGAAAAACCACCCTGACCGTCGTGCCTTTTCCGACTTCGCTTTCAATGATAAGCTGCGCCCCATGTGCATCGGCAATTTGCTTTACCAGCGCAAGGCCCAATCCACTGCCGCCCTTTAATCGGCTGCGGGAACGGTCGACCATATAAAAAGCGTCTGTGATGCGGGCAATCTCATTCTCGGGGATGCCTGTCCCATGGTCGCTCACCTCAAGTGTATTGTCATAAGCCGACACCATGATAGCCTGCCCTTCATTCGACGCTTTTGAGGCATTATCAATCAGGTTAATCAGCAATGACTTCACCAAATCATAATCGATTTCCAATGTTTTAACATCGCATCTGATTTTAAGCGGTGTTTTCCGCGTTTGTAGTGTAGCCTCAATGCTTTCTTCGACATCGTCCAACAATTCCACTACGGACTCCTGCCGTTTAATAATACCTTCGTCCAGCGTAATAAACCGGAGCATTTTTTGCGTCAGGCTCTCCAGCCATTTGCATTGCCGGTTAATATGGCTCAGTGCATTTTCGGCATCTTCCTTTGACAAGTCCGTTGTTAATAGTGTTTCGGAATGAAGTATCAGCGAGGTCATGGGCGTTTTGAACTCGTGCGTAAGGCCGCCAATAAACAGCTTTTGCCGCTGCGCCGTATCTTCCAGTTTTGCGACATGGGTTTCAACAGCCTTGGCCATTGTGTTGAAGTCGGACGCAAGCGCTCCGATTTCGTCTGAGGTCGATACATCAGACCGTTCTGAATACTCGCCATTTGCTATTTGTCTGGCTGTGGATTGTAGTGTTATAAGCGGCTTTGATGTGCGCCTTACCAGCAATATAATAAGGAGAGTCCCCACAATAATCCCGATGCCGCATATCAATACGAACCGCCAAACCATGCTTGCAATACTGTTATAAATGGGCGTAATATCCTTTACGACATAGACATCATAGTTATCCGATAGAATAGTTACCGTACTGCCGATTATTAATATATTCCTGTCCAGTATTTCACCCTGCCAAGTGCGTTGATTATTTGCGCTGGGCAATAGATTGTATGCCTCAGGTAATGTCAACCATTCTTCGGGGTTGATTGTTACCTCTGAATATATGGTTTCCGAATCGTTTATCAAAACGGAGTTTTCGTTTGCGAACTGCTGGAAACAATATTTAACTACCGATTGCCTGGTGGCCGAGCTCTCCGTATCGTCTAAATAGTACGAGACCATAGTTGAGAAGGCGGCATGTAAATTATATTGCTCTGTCTGTGCCTGCTCTACAGACTGCTCCAATATGGTATTCCGTGAACTGAGTAATAACAAAACGCTGCATGTGACCACTACGAGCAATAATACTATAATGCACAGTATAGATATTTTTTGCCATAATTTCATATTCAGTCCTCTAAACGATATCCATATTTGGGAATCGTTTTAATTACATCTGCCAAATCAAGTTTTTTCCTGATGTTTGCAATCTGGACGTCCACCGTACGGGTCCCGCCGTAAAAATCTATTCCCCATATTTCGTTCAGCATCTTTTCCCGTGGAATCGTCCGTTTTTTATGCTTGGCGAGCATAACCAACACTTCAAATTCAAGTGGTTTCAGTTCGATTTCCTCGCCGTCTTTTGTGACGGTGTGTTTCTCCAAGTCTATTGTAATATCCCTGACGCGCAGTATTTTATCCAGCTTGCCTGTTCGTTCCAATACTTTTTCGATGCGGACAAGCAACGTCAACGCAGCAAAGGGCTTTATAATATAGTCTTCCGCGCCGTCCCGCAATCCTTTTATTTCAGACGCTGCATCACTTTTGGCTGTCAGGTAAATTACGGGGATGTTATATTTTTGCATATATTCCAACAGCGCAAATCCATCTATGCCAGGCAACATAATATCAAGCAGCGCAAGGTCATACGAATGGTCTCCGGTCAAGGAATCTGCCGCTTTCTGCCCATCATGAAACACAGAATATTCATAGCCTGAATATTGGAGATTTATTGTAATAGCATCCGCTATTGCTATATCATCTTCAACAACCAAAATTCGATTTTTTGACATAACACACCTCTGTATTTACCATACCTTATTATCATAATATCACAAACACAAAGATAAAATGGTTATCAAAATGTTAAACACATCGTAATGAGAAAACAGCCTGGCATACATTTGGCCGCCGAATAGCGAAAAAAATGGAAAGAATCCAGATAGCTGGATGTAAAACAGCAGCGTAAGCCACTGCTCTACCCATTTCCGAATATATGATGCTAAATTCCCAGAACTTTAACACGTCTGTAAAATGTATTTGATTTCAATCCCAACCGCCGCATTGCTTCCACCGCAGATATTTCTCCTGCCCGCCAACGCTGGCACTCTGCCCTGAATATTATTATAGGCTGTCGACCTTTATATTTGCCTTCGGATTTGGGCACATCGTTCCTTTATCCATAAGCAGATATGTTTGTGAGTTTTATTGCAAAAATGATTCCCTTTCACAACTTGCAAATTCGTTTTTTTGCTCTTGAGAAATCTGTATGATGCTTTTCATTGACAAAATAATGACAGGCGTATACGTTCGCAGAAAACCTGATATAATAAGATATAGATATTTTGCATCCCACTTTGTGCGAATGGAGCGAATATAATGGGCATCCAAAAAACTGAGCTGAAAAATTTAAATGCAGACCAGTTTGCTAAAGTCATTCCATTCTATATTTCTGCTACGCAGCCGGAACATTTGCCAAGAATATTGGCAAGCAAGGATTTCGGGTTTTGTATGGATGTGATGCGCGAACTGGTCAATCTCATCAACACCTCTATCTGGCACGAAAAAGCGCTGTATTGCTTTTTTGAATATCTGCGGGAATATTATGGCGTTACGATAGATGGCTTTGCTGTCCAGCCTTACGACGCCGAAGATTATTCCTGCGGCAGTTGCAGCTCCGATGACCCATCAGAATGCACTTATTGCCGTTTCATGGGGGGCAACGCCCGCAACGTAACAAGATATCGATTTTGCCGAAATGATGAACAAGCATCGCAAGAACAATTGCTCCAACTGCTCGAGGAATTGAGGAAAAAGCCTCGCCCACCAATCAAACAGGCTGACAACGCTTACGAACAATGTCCCCATAAATACTATCCCTTCTCCGCCCAAGATGATGAAATACGCGGGGAATCCTGTTTTTACTGTGGCAAAGGCTACTTATGCCACCAATGAAAGGGAACGCAAAAATGGATGATATGTGCCCCGATTGCCCTATGGAAGAAAACGGCATCAATGAAAGCATATGCGTAAACTGCATGTTGCAGGATGATTCCTGGTATGCGCAAGACAGCGAGGCCGATTCCAGCAAGAATGAAGCGCCGAATCAAACCGTGTAGGTGCA
>JAJDHD010000081.1 GCA_030266015.1 Christensenellaceae bacterium OttesenSCG-928-K19
ACTTCTTTAGATTGAATAAGACATTATAAGATTAGATTAGAATATATTAGAATGAAATATATAATAATAGGCCTAATTGCATCTTATTAGCCATAATAAGAATAAACAACGATGTATTACGAATGTATAATATAAATAAATCATAAATAAATATACATACTGTAAATTAATTTAAATATATCATAATACACCAGTACAATGCAAAATTAAAGAATGTTAGACGTATTACGTCTAAACTATGGAGTGAATATTTATTGACTTTTAGTTAATGTGATGGTATACTTTAATTAAAGAAAGGGAGGGGGGCAACCCGAAAATAGCCCCAAATAAAAATTATAAAGGAGAATAATTATGGCAACAAAAACAAGAAAATCGAACCCAATCAAAGTGGATTTAGTGAACTCGACAATAACAGTCTATAAAACTTTCTATGCAAAAGCGTGTATATTTGGAAGTGACGAATATAGATTGTTAAAGAAAGTATTAAATGAAAATCCGGGCACGGACTGGAAGATTGAAATCAAGCAACAAAAGAAAAACGCCAACAGGAAGTCTTACAAAAATCTCTCTATGGAGAGGATGGAAAATTACATCATACTTAAAGATGGCGAGAATTCACCAAATCACCGCGAATTCAAGCAGGTAAAAAAAGCATCAAGCATTCATTCATCCCCATTTACAGCCGTTCGCAAATGGTTTACGGAAACCTATGAGGATTACAATGATTTCAAGGCTGTTCTTGGCATAGCGGAAACGCCAGAATTGGATGAAAATGGGAAACCTAATTTGGAAATAATGGAAAACAAAGAAAGCGTTCAAAAGAAAGGAAGTGCAACCAAATGAAAACTAAGTATAAGATTGATTATCTAAAGCAGATTGTCGTTATTACAAAGGAATTTGCTGAAAGTGCGGGGATTGTTGGTTCAACTGATTATAATCTGATGAAGAAAATCCGCCGAGAATTTCCAGAATATGATTACATTATGCCAACACGCAAGCGGAGCAAACAGACAAATAAGCGTAAGAATTTAAGCTATGAGAATATGGAGAAATATATTTCCATAAGGGAAGGTGCGAATTCTGTCAATATATCCAATCTCCATAAGCTGATTGCCGCAAGCCCAATACAACCTTCACATTATGCATTTGTGGCAGATTGGTTCCTAACCTACTATGGCGATTACAGAAGCCCACAAGCACTATTCACAAAGGTTGAAAATGTAATCTCACATAATGAGGTTGTAAACAAGAAAACCGGGGAAGTGATTGCCATAGAAGATTTAACTCCATTGGATGGCGCTGAACAATCAGTAGGCTAAATAGCATTAAAAACATAAGCTAAAAAAGCGTAACCGTTGGTTGCGCCTTTAGCCTTTCCCCGAACCAAGCGCGAAGACGCTTTATTTTTTTCTTGTATATGGGGGGTATTTCTGGGAAAAACTCAAATTTTGCCTTCTGTTAAAAAGTGTCCATCCTACATTCGTTCCACGAACTCATTTTTTGTTTTCTGCAAAATTTTTATATCTCTATACTTAGAACCATTATTTTTTGGCATTTTGTATCCAGTGCCAATTTTTCATATCTCTATATATAAGACCATTGAAAAATGGCAAAATAGCAGAGGTATATACGTGGGAGATTTTTGAATGCCAAAACATTCTTGCCAAAATCTTATGTCTTTATATATAAAGCCATTAAAAAACGGCATTTCCGCAAAAGAAATAGCGGAGGCTTTTGTTCCCTTCTGAAAAAATGATAGGAGCAAGCTTGCTTGCTCCAGTTTTGCACCGAAGGTGCAAAACATCTATCCCATCTGAAAAACCTGCCAAAAAATAATACCCCTATTATATAGAGGTATTAAAATTCGGCATTTCCACTAGAGTGTGATAATTGAGTAGTGTCGATTGTCCTTGCGACCATTGATAATGGTATACCCATCATCCACAAGTCTTTTCTCCGTAGAAGTCCATCCTACCAAATTCCCTTGTGTATTCCTCACCTTCAAAATATCACATAAATCCCGTTTATCTTCTTTGAAAAGCTTGATACCCATATATTCAGCGGGAACGCATAGTTCAGCGTTATAGTCCAACAAATACATCATCGGTAAATCCCCCCTTAATCTTCCCCATACCTGTGTTTGCCTGTCGGCATCACGACTATGGATAATCATATACTCAATATCACCTTTAATTGTGATACTGGTTTCACAACTTTTGTTTATTACCAGTAAATTATATTCTGGCGGCATCTGCGCGTTGTCTAAAATGTATTGTCTAACCCTGTGTTGTTCTTCTGTCATAGGATTGTCCTTATTGTTGACACTCCATATAGCTATCGCATTGATATCTTGCTGATGGGCTAAATCTACGAGCGCGCGCATTTGCGTTATATGTCCTGTGTAAAGAATGCCTGTTTTGCTTTTGTCTATCGTTTGAATTATTCGGGTAAGATTTGTGTAGGGCGTTTCTTTAATAATTTCATATCGCCTTACATCCTCATCCACTGGAACAAGGAACACATCATTCCCAAACTCACGCATTGCTTTTGATGGGGTAGCAGTCAACCCCACAACCTTGACTATGCCGCCATCGATGATTTGTTTCAACCTGCTTATGGCGATTAGTGGATAGTTGTTTTTTTCCTTCCTGCTATAGTTCATCATTTCAATCCCACTATGGATTTCATCACAAACTATCACATCGAAGTCAAATCCGAAATGAGGAAACATATTTGCCAATACTCCGAATTTGGCATATGTCATAATGACAATCTTTCCATCTTCAAAAACATATTCGTTTTCAAAATCAATGATTTGGCGGCATACCCAATTTATCCAATCATCCGAGCACGGCTTTGTGTTCTCGCCCTTCAAAAGTTGTTCCCTGCCGTTTATTGTATCAATCAGATACAACATTCTGTTTCGGCTTCCCGCCAATGCTACAAGGTCTTTTAGGGCAAACCAACTTTTGCCCGAGCCTGGCGGGGAAACAATCAAATTCATAACCCCTGTCTTAATATCTTCAATGCTGACGGCTTCGTTCAGCCATTTGTTTCCAATCATAAAAATATCGTCCTCCTTTATGATTTTGTCCTCAAGTTAATATGCTTCCAAATATGATTTGTTTATTATGTTTTCATCAGATACTCACCGTCCTTTACATTTTTTTCCGTCCAAAAGGGTATAAAAAATAGAAGGGCGTGCGGAGGACGGTCACGCACATATAAAGGTTAATTACTCTCTCTATTGCCCTTCTTTTATATGAGGAACATAGATTGTTCCATATATGCAAGAATTATGTTCCATTATTACGTTTATTATTACGTATATAAGTAAGTATTATTGCGGAAGGATACACTATTTTGAGTGCTTCTGAAACCCATTGAAATGGACTTGCTTTGTAGAGAATTCTGTGGGGATTTTTTCCTTTTCTCTATATATATTATACAAAAAATTACAAGTTTTTTCAAATTTTGACCGCCCTCGAAATTTGCGGAGGCGCGCGCCGCACAATACCTTTTTACGACTTCGCGCAAGGGCGAGGACAAAAAAAAGACAACCCATAGCGGATTGTCTTTTTTTATCAACAAATACTAGAACTCTCTTTGTCGTTTTCGATATTGAAGCATACCCGCAATAACTACGATTGCTACCATACAAACCGCAATCCAAACACTTAATTTGTTGCTATCGTCGGTTTGTGGCGAAACCCTGCCCGCAGTATCGGTATCACGAGCAACAACAGCAAAAGGCGATAAGCCAGAAGTCGTAATTGGCAATGTGCCGTCCTTGACTACGCCTTGCAATTTTTCTAAACCATTCTCTGTAGAGTGGAGCACAGTCAGTGTTTGTCCATTGTATTGTGTCCCAACAGGAATGGATAGGCCTAGTTCTCCTTTAAATTCATCTGCCTGCCCTTGGATGCCGAGGGAAACATCATTCATCCAGATAATGGATTCCCCTGTAGATAAGGCATTGTTAAACATATTGATGATTGCTGTATCCTCAATAGGGGTAATCCATAATTCGGCGGCCGGATGCAACACACCCCAAAGACTTGTTCCACCAGTTCCTACTAACCGTGTTTGAGTATAATCTTCAACCGATATTACATACTGCTGGAAAATACGATTGGAATAACTATCCTCAATCATGATAACGTATTTTCCATCCAAATCTTCGGTGATGCTATTCATTACAATACTAAAGTTGAGTTCCATATTACTCCCATTGGTGTTAAGCGAAGATGCTGTGTTTACTTGCCCGTTTTGAACCAATTCCCAGAAAGTTCCACCATCCTCATCGGGTGTTTTCAAATCCCACCATTCATTCACATTATTGTTTTCATCATATTTTGCCCAACTCGCAGTCATCGTATGCGGTGAACCATCGGCGTGGTCTATTTTAGTAGATGTGGCCGTACCTTTTATCTCTATACGTTCCCCCGGCACGACGACAAAAGTATCAAAATTAATATTCATGTTCGTGGGCGGGGCAAGAATAGTGGTCAAGCCAATAGAATTAAAATAGTCATCCTTTACAATGCAAGTATAGTAACCATAATCATTTGTTGATACAGAATTAATAACAAGTGTTGAGTCAGTCGAAATAATTGTGTCGAGACTTACATTCCAACCCTTGTACCATTCATAATGCAAGTTTCCAATATCAACCAAAGGCGAAACCTTCAATTCCACACGTTGCCCAATAGCACCCTGAACAGCATCGGGGGCAATATTACCTAGTTCATCCCGCAGACCTGTTTGATACTTTAGTAATGCGTGATAAGCATCATTAGAGCCAGTTGCATTACTTATCCGACAACTATATCCTTCTGCTGTGGGTACGATAGCTAATTGTCGATTGTTTGCCCCATCTATGGGTGTTGTTGGCACTAAAAAATTAAACTCATTTCGCTCCAATTTATACCACTGATATATAATTGAACCATCGTCTCCCGGTATTGGTGGCATTTCGAATGTATATTGTTGACCGGGTACAATAGTATATTCCTCAAAAGTATATTCAATATCCCCAATGTTAACTGCCATCGGCTGGATTGCATCGTCCATCAATTCAATATCACCGCTTTGTGCTGTTATCGCTGTTGATATTTCTTCCGACTGCTCATCTTCGTTTATTTCGGTCTCATCATCTTCGCTATCAACAATTCCCTCTGCTATATCTGGCAACACTTCGTCGCCAATCGGTTCTTCCGCAAAGACGACTGTAAAGCTACACAAAATAAGCATTACTACCAATACAATTCCCAACCACTTTTTCATAATATCTTCCTTTCGATAAATAATGGAATGCCCTTTTCTATTATTATGGACTGATAATATCCATCTTATATTTTGTATAACCATACGGTTATCACAAGGCTATTCTACCACTTGAATGTAGTATCGTCAAGATAACTAAACGGTTATCTTGCGAGGTGAAATATGGCAACGTACATCCGTATAAGGGAATTGCGCGAAGATAGTGATATGACACAAAGACAAATTGCGGCAATGTTGGCAATGCCACAACCACAATACAATCGATACGAACAAGGTTACAGAGATATTCCTACTGATATACTTATTAAACTGGCCGACATTTTTAATACATCCACTGATTACATTTTGGGGCGAACCAACAACCCCAAACCGCCTATTAAATAAATCCACACCCGCGCGCCTTCAACATTCTAAAGCATCCTTATTCTAACTAAAGTATCGTAGAATTGCCCAGTGTAATCTTAAATACAGTATTCTTCCCTTATATCCTTTTAAGTAGTTCTATCTTCCCATATTTTGCTTTATGATGTAAAATTACGGCTTCGCGCTGATTACGTATTTTGTTATCCTTCTATGCTATAATACCCATATCATAATGTGAACTGCTCGTCATTCAAAGGAGTAAAAACTATGAAAATGACAGGCAGTATACAAGAAAAGAAGGGTAAATTATACATAGTCTTAAACACAAGAAAGGAAGGTGTAAGAAAACAAAAATGGGTTAATACGGGTTTGACCGCTAAAGGCAACAAGAAAAAGGCACGGGAATTGCTCAATGAAATACTGGCAAATGAGGATAGCGCAAACTATTTTACTAAAAAAGATAAAATCCTTTTCTCCGACTTTTTGGCGAAATGGTTAGAGGAACGCTTAACAAGCAAGAAAAGCCCTTTGCAACGGACTACCTATGATGGATACAATCATATCATCCAACACCATATCAAGCCATATTTTGATGATAAAAGTTGGTATCTGCACGAACTGGAATCGGAGAATTTAGAACAGTATTATGAGGATAAGGAAGAAGAAGGTTTATCCAGTAATTCCGTTATCAAGCATCATCAGGTAATCAGTTCCGCGCTTGCATGGGCGAAGAAGAAAAAGCTTGTTAAAATCAATGTTGCGTCTTTGGCCGACAAACCACAAAAGAAAGGGTATAAAGCAAACTACTATACTTTGGATGAACTCAACAGGCTATTGGATGCATCCAAAGAAACACCGCTTGAAACGGTTATCCTACTGGCGGCGCGCTATGGACTACGAAAAAGTGAAATACTCGGCTTGAGATGGGGCAATATCGACTTCGAGAATAGAACTATCAGCATAGCGCATAAGGTTGTAAGGATTGTTGATGACAACGGGAAATCAACCTATCTATGCAGCGATAACCTCAAGACCGAAGAAAGCAGGCGGGCGTTTCCTTTATCAGATGATTTCACAGAGCATTTACTACAACTCAAGGAAAGACAGCAGGTCAATAGGCGGCGGCATGGATACAACCGGGATTATGTAGAATATGTCTGTGTGGATGCAACAGGCGGCCTCATCAAGCCCGACTATGTGACACATAAGTTTGCGAAGATACTCGACTACAACGGCTTAAGGAAAATCCGTTTCCACGATTTGCGGCACCCGTATGTCAAGCCCACGACAAAAAATTTATCCT
>JAJDHD010000082.1 GCA_030266015.1 Christensenellaceae bacterium OttesenSCG-928-K19
ACTGGTAAGCGCAAATAATGTCGTAATGATGGGAATAAGGTAGATCAAGATGTAAGTAGCCTTGTTTAGATAACGATCTAAATGGTAAAAATACATTGTAAAGGGAATCGTTGTAGTTACACTGAGGGCTACAAACGGGAGTTTCCAGTCGTACAACAGACGGGCCAACGTGCTGTTTTGTGTGAGTGAGAATAGAATTTCGCATACCAACCAGCCCAGCATCATGATTGCTATGAATAGATATGCTTTTGCTACAGGGCGCTTTCGGTTTCCGCCGGTATAGGTAATAAGAAAAAACACACCTGTTACAATCATAATAGCAATATAGATTATGGCGATTGCCATGTTGGTCATTTCGCTTCTCCTAATCTACTGTTTTTATTCACACCGCAACTGTTTTTCGAGCTCCTGACAGCGATGCGCGCAGATGTCGCAGTTGCATTGCAGGTCTTTAAGAATCTCTTTATCAATCGACAAAAGTGCTTCCGTAATTTCGGTATCAAGGACCCGGCAACTTACGCATGGAAATATGCATGAAATACCCCCGTAGTCTTCTTAAATGATAATTAGAATATATACCGCAATAATAGGGTATCACAAAATATAGTCTGGTCCTGTTGGAAATCCAACAGGACGCATAATTATTTATGTTTTCCTTGTTTTTTATTAGATAAACAGACTCATGTCGCTTTCTTCTGCAAATGCAAGCATAGCAGCTGCGCCGCTTGTTTTGACGCCATCAATAAGCTCCTGTTGTGATATGCCCATAACGTCCATGCTCATGGCACAGGCGATGAGCTCCACACCGTTTTGCTGCGCGGTTTGGATCAGTTCCTCCAGACTGGAAATATTCTTGTTATTCATCACCTTGCGGATCATCTTCGCGCCCATACCCCCCATGTTCATTTTAGAAAGTCCCAGCTTCTTGCTGCCACGCGGCATCATGGATGCAAACATTTTGGATAAGCGATCTTTTTTCACGCTTATCTTCTCCGGCTTACGCAGAATATTTAGCCCCCAGAAGGTGAAAAACATGCTCACCTTCCTGCCCATTGCCGCCGCCGCGTTTGCCATAATGAAGGAAGCAATGGCTTTATCCAAATCTCCTGAAAATACGATGAAGTTTTTACCAGTGCCTGTTTGACACGCCTTGGGGGAATCATCCGTATCCGTTTTTGTAATATTTGCTGTACTTATTCCTTTGCTGCTCGCCATTCCGCCAAACACATGCCCTGTGCGCCGGCAAAAGCCCTCGATATCGCTTGCGAACGCAGGGTCTGTGGTAGTAATCTCTATGGTGTCGCCCACATTCGCGTCCTTCAGCGCTTCACCAAGCTTTACGATTGGGCCGGGACACTGCAGGCCACACGCGTCAATGTTTATAGTCTTCCCTTTGGACGTTACTTCCGGGCGCTGTGTTTCCGGATCTATCTTCGCTTTGGGAGGAAGCACTGGGCCTGCGCCGAATATGGTTTGGTAAAGTCTGTATCCGCCGCTCAGGTTGTAGCAGTCGAAGCCATTTTGGGAAAGAATACGGCAGGCGAGATATCCTCGCAGGCCGATCTGACAGGTGACATAAATTTTCTTCGTTTTATCAAGTTCGGACAGCCTGCTACGCAATTCATCCAGCGGTATGTTTTTAAAACCGCTGATGCTACCGTTTTCATATTCCATTTTCGTACGCACATCCAGTAGAATTGCATTGCTGTCCTGCTGGATTTCCTTTACGTCGTGCCAGTGAAAAATTTTCACTTTTCCCGTAAGGATGTTTTCTATGGTATAACCTGCCATGTTAACCGGGTCTTTTGCAGAAGAGAAGGGCGGAGCATAGCAAAGCTCCAGCTTTGTGAGGTCTGCGGCTGTCGCGCCAAAACGGATCGCCGTTGCCAACACGTCGCAACGCTTGTCCGCGCCGTCATACCCAACCACCTGTGCCCCCAATATCTTTCCTGTCTTTTTATCAAAGATTGTCTTGATGGACATATTGACCGCGCCGGGGTAGTAGGTTGCGTGGGACGCGGAATATGTGAAGGATTTTTCATAGTCCAGGTTTTGCGATTTGGCTGTTTTTTCGTTAATTCCTGTGGTAGCAACCGTCAGGTCAAATGCTTTTAGTATGGCGCTGCCCTGCGTGCCGGTAAAGGTACTCTTTATTCCGCATATGTTATCCGCGGCAATCCTCCCCTGTTTGTTTGCAGGCCCGGCAAGGGGAACCATTGTCTTTTGCCCGGTCACAAAATTGACTACTTCGACAGCATCGCCCACCGCGTAGATATGTGGTTCGCTTGTTCGCATGCTTTCATTCACCAGTATGCCGCCGCGCTCATTTGTTTGCACGCCGGCCTCGCTGGCAATGCTGCTTTCCGGCTTAACGCCGATTGCCAGAATCAGCATATCTGCAAACACTTCACCGTCGCTAAATGTAATTTGTAATCCGTTGGCAGTCTCTGAAACAGCGGTTACCGCGTTTTCCAGCATCAGCTTCACACCTTTGCTGCGCACATGCCGGTGTACCTCGCAGGCCATATCCCTGTCCAGCGGCGCAAGAATCTGATCGGCAAGCTCAACCATGGTGACTTCCAGCCCTACCTGTAGCAGGTTTTCTGCCATTTCAACGCCGATAAAACCGCCGCCCACAATCACAGCGGAGCGCGGCTGATAGTCTTTGATATAGTCTTTTATTCTATATGTATCTGGAATGTTTCGCAGGGTAAATACTTTCGGAGAGTCCATTCCGGGAACAGGCGGTCTGATCGGTTCCGCGCCCATAGACAGGATCAGCTCATCATAGCTTTCACGATAGGTCTCACCAGTATCCGTATGCTTTACCGTCACGTTTTTATTCTCGCGGTCGATGGCAACAACTTCACTTTGGATGCGTACATCTACATTAAACCGCGCTTTAAAACTCTGAGGCGTTTGCAGTGTCAGCGCCGCTTTGTCTTTTATTTCCCCACCGATATAATATGGAAGTCCGCAATTGGCAAACGATATATATTCGCCCCGTTCAAACAATACGATCTCCGCGTTTTCATCCAGCCTCCGCAGCCGCGCCGCAGCTGAAGCGCCGCCGGCTACCCCTCCAACGATCAGAACTTTTTTATCCATAACACTACTCCTTTGCTTGTTGAAATTTTCACAAGTTTAGTATCGCACATTTTTCCCACCCATTCTGTGACTAGGTCACAATCATTTCCGCAAGACTTCTATATAATGAGGTATATTCTGATCGTCGGCTTCCGGCAATCATATAATCAGAAAGAGGGAGCGAGAAACATGTTTGGATTATTTAAAAAAGAGGATATTAACAAAGGCGTTGACGAATTCAAATCCACAAACGGTGCTATACTGCTTGATGTGCGGACAAAAGAGGAGTATCGGGGTGGTCATGTACCTGGTAGTAAAAACATCGATGTTGCCGAAATCGAAAAAACTTCTAATTTTGTCAGCGACAAGTCCACACCACTTTTTGTTCATTGTCTCAGCGGAGCGCGCAGCAACAGTGCTGTAAGTACACTAAAAAGCATGGGATATACCAGTGTTAAGAATATCGGTGGAATCAGTTCATATACCGGACCCATGGAAAAAGGAATTTAATACATAGCTTTCATGAGCTGCGGAACCGGACGTGACACAAGCCCGGCTGCGAGACTTCGCAGCCGGGCCAATGTGCAGAATTTACATCTCTTGAAGTCAAAGATTTCTACTGTCTGGACAACGGTAGACCAGGTGTTGACCCAGTGGTTCTGGTGAAGTATCTGCTAGTGGGATATCTGTACGGCATAGAGTCGGAGCGGCGCATCGAACAGGAGATACAGGTGAATATGGTCTATCGTTGGTTTCTGGGGTTGGACTTAGATGGGCACGTTCCGAATCATTCAACAACTTCACAAAACAGACGCAGGCGGCTTAACGGGACAAATTTGTTTCGCCGCCTGTTTGAGCATATTTTGCAACAGTGTATAGAAAAAGGCCTGGTGGATGGAAGGATCATCTTTTTGAAACTTTCATTTTTTTAACAACTTAGTAAACATGAATTATTGTTTTGTTCGATAATTCAGTTTGATAAACCGTCCCTCAACCGAAATAATGCCGCTATCTTTCATTTTTTTTAGTTCCCGGAAAAGAGATGGTCGCTGCACGCCCAGGGTGTCCGCAAGTTGTTTTTTACTGATCGGTAGTATAATTGCATTCGTTTGTTGTAATCGCGACTGGTTATCAAAATACTCTAACAAGTTTTCTCGCAAGGTTTTATGTAGTCGCATCCGCATTTTTTTGTTTAGGCGTTGTGAATTTTGTGATAACATAGCAATAAATATCATTGCAAAATCATAGTGATGTAAAAATTTGGCAATCGCACTCTTTGTTATATGCAATATTTCTCCATCATTTGCACAATAAACAGAAAGTGGATAAATAGAATTCCCTCCAAACAGCAGATTGGCTCCAAGCATTTGCCCATTTTTAAATTCAAATATTTGCATTGTAGAGCCATTTTCTGCGAGTGAATAGGTTACAAAGGCTCCTGACAGCACAATGTCCAGTGTCTCGCATGTTTCTTTTTGATTATTAAGTGTTGCACTTTTATAATAGTTTATTATGTACAATTGGCCATCATCGATCTGCCGCTGGATTACATCATGCGGCAATACTGAAAGCAACGGAATTGTTTGCGTGATTGAGATCATTGCAGTAATATCCTTTCATCTCACATATTTTATCAAAAAGAAACATTGGTGTCTATTCTTCTTATCAGAAAGAAAATAAGCTGTTATTTATATATATGAATTGAGGAGGGATTATATGGATGTTTTTACCATAGCAATCTGGGTAGTAACAATTGTCTTTCTTATTGTTTCTCTGGTTAAGGACAAAGCAAAAACAAAAAAGGCATTAAAAATGGCATTGGGAATGGGTAAGGGCATGTTAGTCAGTATGCTATCAATTATATTTGCCATAGGTTTAATATTTACCATTCTACCGCCAGAAGAAATTGCAAAATTCGTTGGAAATCAATCAGTAATAGTGGCGACCATAGCAGCGGCGTTAATAGGTACTATTACTTTAGTTCCAGCATTCATTGCGTTTCCGCTGGTTGGAACTTTGGTAGGCGCAGGAGTCAGTGTTGTTCCAGCTGTTGCCTTCCTAACAACACTAACAATGGTCGGCGTCGTAACCTTTCCATTGGAAAAAAAGGAATTTGGAATGAAATTTACTGCTGTGCGCAATGGCCTTAGTTTTGTATTTGCAATTATCATTGCATTGGTGATGGGAGTGATTATATGAGTATTCTAAAAAAACTAAAAGGAAATATATTCCTTGTTGTTGTAATTGCAGCATATATTGTCATGTTCATTGTAAGGCCAGACATGGGCGTAGAGTCGATAAAAAACAGTGGCTATTACATCAAAGAAATGCTGCTCATTATGCCGGTTATCTTTATCCTGACTGCATTGCTGGATTTGTGGCTGCCTAAAGAAAAAGTTATCCGATATTTAGGCAAAGACTCAAAGGCTAAGGGCATCGCGTTTTCGTTTATACTTGGCAGCATTTCTGCTGGCCCTGTTTACGCCGCATTTCCTATGTGCGTGATGCTACACAAGAAAGGTGCATCTATCCGAAACATCGTTATAATACTTAGTTCATGGGCTGTGATCAAAATTCCAATGCTAGTTAATGAAGCGAAGTTCTTGGGGTTAAAATTCATGGCAATACGCTGGATACTTACAGTGATTGCCATTATAATCTTTTCTTGGATCACTGCTAAAATCGTTAAAGATAAAGATTTACCTACACAAATACCAGCACATATCGGGCCATCTCTTAATCGGGACGCTTGTATGGGGTGCGGCTTGTGTGTAAAACACTATCCTGAAATGTTCGTAATGGATGGTAAGAAAGCAGATATCAATAAAGAGATTGATCCAGATCCAGAAAAGCTGAAACAAACAATAGATGTGTGTCCAGTAAAAGCTATATCTAATCAAGGCTACAGCTAACATCTTCTTAAAAGAGTGTTTTTAAAAAGTGCAGTTCGCTATATAAACTGCACTTTTTTGTAATTGTTGTAAATGTGCGCAATCCATTTTGCCGCTTTTACAACACATTTTTGTGATTCTCAAATATGTTTTGTGATTATTTGTATAGCCTTGGGCTAGGTGCTTTCACCACAAAGAATTCTGCTTGATCTGAATCCACATTGGAAATATTCATTTTAATTTTTCCTGGGATATTAATGATACTTCCTTCCTCGTAACGTTTTGCAGGATTGTCTCCCAATTGTGCGCTGATTGCGCCACGCACAACAATCAGATAAACGTTTGAATTAGAATCATGTTCCGGAAGCGCATCTTCTTGATTCAAAATCATGTGGTTTATCATTGCCACGTCGTCATCTAAGATTTTTTCAACGAGCTTTTTTTCTGACTGATTAAAGCGATATACTTTTTCCATTTCTCATTTCCTTTCACTTAGTAGGTTCTTTATAATATAATGAATCGCGTATT
>JAJDHD010000083.1 GCA_030266015.1 Christensenellaceae bacterium OttesenSCG-928-K19
CCGTTTTGGCTATACTTTCCTTGAGATTCTTCTTTACGCGCCTGTAACCCCACCCCAAATTGTCCAGCGACCGCTTATGCTCGGCAAGGCTATGCTGCTTTTGGTATATCTCCGACCGCGCCGCAACAATGTCCTGTTTACGCTTGGTCAATTCCTCTAACTTTGCCCGGTCTGACGCGCTCTGTTTCTCTACCTTCGGTTCCAGATCGTCCATGTCTGCGTCGATATATCGGTGCGGCTCCGTCTGCTGCTGTCGCTCATTTCCCGCATAATCAACACCACGTTCCATGGCGTCGGCATAATCCGCGTCCAAAATATCATCTGCGCTCATGGCTGGATGCGCTGCGGGGATCTTCGGCTCCTGTGTTTTTTCTTCCGTTGGCCGGAGATCCGCCGGCCGGCCACGCTCCAGCCGGGCAATTATATTTTCCACTTTTGGCAACCGCCATGCGTCAGTTATGAAAAGGGTAAAATCCCGTTTGTCGATTCCACCACGGTTATACTCTTTTATCATGCGGTTGTCGGTATAGCGCGACACAAGCGTTCTGCCCTCATGCGCCGCCATATCTTTCCGCGCCGCTGCCGTTGCGTTTGCCCCAATATGGATTTGCGGAACGCGGTCGATACCCTGTGCCGCAAGCGTCCTGTGGTCGATACGCGCCGCGTGCTTTTCAAGACGTTCATTGCAAACCGCCGCCCAGGATTCCCGCCACCCGGCAAGCAGCTCCTTGTCGTTCCAGGCACGCTCTTTTTTCCCAAATCCCTGTATGTCTACTTCCCGCGTGGTAAGCATGATATGCGCGTGCGGGTTCCCGTCCAGCTTGTCATGGATTGTAATGTCTGCGATCATACCTTGCGATACAAAATTTTTGCTTACATACTTCCGCAACACTTCCACGCGCTCCCCCGCGTCTAACTCGACCGGGAGTGCAACCTCAACCTCCCGCGCGGTCTGCGCGTCCTTTCTTTTTTCAACCAACTCCACCGCGTTCCAGAGTAGCGCACGATCGCGGAATTGTGCAGGGGCATTGTCCGGCAACATGATTTCTTTGTGCGCCGCGCCGCTTTTGTTGAGGTAATTATGTACTCGTCCGTCCTGCTCGTTCCGGATTCTTTCACATGAACGATATGCCGCCGCACCCACCGATGAACGCCCGGATTTTCTGTTTATAATTTTCACTGTGCAATGGTATATCGCCACGCTTTTTCCTTTCCCAAAATGTCCTGCCCCCGGAGCCATGCCCGCGCTGATCGGCACAAGCCGATACTTCAAATGCGGCGAACCGCCGCGCTCCTTTTGCCCCGCAGGGCGCACACATCGCGTAGCGATGTATAAGTGCGCTCTTAGCAGAGGGCTTGATTATATTATAAAAGGACAAAAGAAAAAGTCAAGGGCGAAACCCCCGACTACCGTAAATCTCCATTGCCCTCTGCTGGTCTTGACCTTACACCCGGCCTACCTCATTCTTCCATGCCCGGCTCTTCCAGCCGCCCAAAAAATCGCTCCTTGAATGTCAGCCGCCGCGCCTGCAGCTGTCGCAACTTTTTTTCGGCCTGTTCCTTTGCGCTTTCCGCTTGCCCCCGCGCGGTTTCTTCCTGTCGCTTATCGCCCTCGATCTGCAACTTCTCCATTTCCAATGCGTGAGTTTTTTCCTGCGACTGCAAAAAATCCTGCTGTACTTGAATTAACTGCTGATGTAGCTGCTTATTTTCTGTCTGTAACTGCTGGATTTCTTCATCTTTTGCGCTATCATAAATAATAATTTGAGAGCCACTTATCTTCCCGGACAAAAATTCTATTGCAAAATCATCTAAGAATTTCCTGCGCCCCTGCTGAATAATATGCCCTTTTAATTCTTTCTGATACCTTTTTAGGTGATTGCTTACCGCCGCTGTACTAACCCGCTTTTCTTTGGCAAATTCAGATACGCCTTTCATCGCATACCCCCATAGTTAACTCGTGAGTTCACGTTAATCACGTTAACTATATCATTCTTTCTTATCTAAAGCAAGCCGCGCCTTTGTTTCATCATAATACTTAATTACAGTTGGCCTGCTGAGGCCAATAGCACGGGCAATCTGTGATTTGTTAATTATGGTTGGATTCTCTCGGAGATACTCGAACAACTTCTCTTTTGACTTTTCAGACGGTTTTTTTACCAACCCCATATCTTGATGTGCTTTCAACATCGTTCGTGCAAGCTGCAAATGTATCTTTTGCGGCCTGCCATTTCTTTTAATTGCATCAAACTTCCAGCCTAAAAAATGCTCTAAACTGGCTCTTGGCGATAGATTCCCCTTGTCGTTGTACCCTTTGAGTGCAAGCGTCACTTCCTCGACCTTGACTTCTGCTTTCTTCTTCGGCTCCCCGTTCCATTTCGCCCGGAGAAGTTCAAGGTCTTGTTGTACCTGTCCAATCGGCACCTGACACTTGGCAGCAATCTGGACAAGCGCAAACATCGTGGTGTACCTGTGCCCCTCGTGTGAGTCCTCAAACGCTCGTTTAAGCGTGTAATCGTAAAAAGCCTTGTTAGGTGTCCAATGACGTTTTTGAACACCCGTAAAACGACTCCTAGCGTCTATGACGGGGCCATGCTCCTCCGGCTGCTCCTCTAAACTCAACCCGTATCGCGCCGCAAGGTCTTCTATGCGATGCAGACCGCCAAAACGATAGGCCGCCGTGGTGCAGCCTGCTTTTGTCCTGCTCCCCACAATACGGTATGCCTGCTTTATTCCGTGCGTGTCTGCCTTACCTATCCCGGCATAACGGTGGAAGTCTGCGGAGATTTCCTTGTTTATCCTGTTCAACACTTCACGGTACCGTCTGTAAGCCTCGACGGGCTGCTCCAGCACATAATAGAAATGCAAGCCTTTCCCTGAATTGACGATATACGTCGGCATCTCCATACCGCGTGGAAACCCCTCAAAAAGCATCTCAAACCCGCCCATCTCGATGTTATCAAGGTCAACCACGAAAGCAAACACAGTTTTCAGTGTCGCATCGCTCACCCACCCCTTAAAATAATCACACGGATTGATATATACATTGTCCCGGTTCACAGCAAAATGCAAAGCATCCTCAATTTGTAATTTCTCTATCCCCTCACCCGCAACAAAAACAGGTACGCGCTCCACGCGCCCACGAAAGATGGATTGATAGAACTCCAAAGGCGCAACAACCGAACCGCCTAACCTCTCCAATTCCTCACACCGATAACGATGATATTCTTTTGCTGAAATCGCTGACATAAAACCACCACCATAGATTGATTTCCCTCATATTATATAATAAGGGGGGTAATTTATCAATAGAACTTTTACAGTTTCGATACCACCACAGATTGTGGAGTAATTTATCAATAGTAAATATACCGCCCAGCGTTGCCCTGTGCGCCTTTTTAAGCCGTTTTTATATCCGGGCAGGGCTTTGTTTGCCTGTCTGGATTTAGATTGATATGGTGGCACGCGGGGCTTTGCAAGGCTGTGTAAATCCCTTTGCTATGCGCTTTTTTCTTTTCGGCTGGTATTTCTTAAAAACCGCGCAACAGCGCGGTTTTCTGGGCGTTGGCTAAATTTGCCTATTTTGCCGGGAACAATAGCATTGACAATATACCAAAAATGATATAAAATATCATTAAAGGATATTGGAGGTATGCCGTGTTTTCTTTAGAATTTTACACTCTGGCGAATGGGAAAAAGCCCGTGGAGGACTTCATCATGAGCCTAGAGCCAAAAATGCAGGTAAAGGCACTTGACAGCCTAGTGATACTGGAAGAACGCGGAAATACCCTCAGGGAACCATACTCCAAAGCCGTTAAGGGCAGCGACGGGCTTTTTGAGTTGAGAATAAAATTTTCAAGTGACATCACCCGGATTTTTTATTTCTTCTGCACCGGGCGCAAGATCATAGCTACAAACGGATTTGTGAAAAAGGACAATAAAACGCCCAGAGCAGAAATAGGCCTCGCCATGAAGTACAAAGCGGATTACGAAAGGAGATTCCCAAAATGAACGAATTAACCCGGTTGAAAAACAAACTTATGGATAACCCCGAATTTAGGGAAGAATATAAAAATTCCCGCGCTGATTTTGAAATTATGAAGGCGCTGATCGGCGCAAGGTGCGATCAGGATTTGACACAGGCGGAGCTGGCTGAACGGTCGGGGTTAAAGCAGTCAAATATCAGCCGTATAGAAAACGGCTCCTGTAGTCCAAATGTAAGCACCTTAAAGCAGATCGCGCGCGGCTTGGGAAAAGAACTGCATATAGAGTTTCGATAAAAATATATGCTTGGATATTATAATTTTACAAGCCCAGCCTTTGCAATCATAGCAATTATTATTTGGGTTACAGCCTTGCTAATATGGTATTTTTCCCGAAAAAAGCGAGACAACTTGAAACATCTTTTTCTTGTTTTTCTTTATGGGATATTTTTTATATTAGTTATGGCAATAACCGTTTTCCCGCTCTGTATTGGGCTAGAACAAGGGAACTGCTCGATTAACCTAGTGCCAATATACTATCTGGTTGGCGGTTTTGTGACTAATGTTGAATATAGATCATTGTTTATCGCTATACGGCAAATTGTGATTTCTGTCGGCGCCAATATTATCATGTTTATTCCGTTAGGAATCCTTAGCGGCCTTCTTTTCAAAAAATTCCAAAGGTTTGGCTGCGCTCTTTTGCTAGGTGTACTTGTTTCCCTGTCCATCGAGATAATCCAATTGATAGGCTCCTATATCGGAATCATGGAGATACGAATATTTGATGTCAACGATATAATTTTTAATGCGTTAGGCTGTATTATTGGTTATTTCATATTAAAACGCGCCTTAAAATCAGAATGGGGAAAGCGGTTTTATTCTTCTATCCAGCTATAAAAACATTCTGTTCGGTCATGCTATAATTTCCTTAATACTTTCCCATACGGGTTCGACGGGTCTTTATCGTCAACAACAACTTCCAGCTTGTTTTCGGCAATCATTTTCTTGATGCGTAACGCATACCACCCATCACCAACTCCACACGGATATTTCCCTAATGCCGCGCCAATCAGTTGCCCCATTGTAAAATCATTTTCCGGAATGTTTCGTATAAGGATGTGGTCATAAAAATCCTCGGGAACGGACATAAGTTTTCCGTTAACAAAGGCACGGATCGGGGCATTTTCTGTTTTCAACTCACACCATATAAAACTTTGCATTTGCTTTTCGGTATTAGATACTTCGCGTTCCAATGGTAGATATTTATAAAAATGTCCGGGGCCAACTTCTGCCCAATCAGTCCATGTCTGAATGGTATTCTCGGCTGTTTCTGTATATTCCGGCAGCTGAACAACGTTGATTTTACAATCAATATCCGTCAATGCGTTGCAAAGAAAAGCGTATCCGCAAGCCGAAAAAGGTGCGTTGCTTTTCCAAACTCGTATCGTCTTCCCGGCTACTGCCGCAGTATATACTTTATCCAAATCTTCACGCAATGTTTCAAAATATTGCTCTACTTCACTATCTTCAAAACTCACGGAATTAAACACCCGCACAAATTCAGCCTTGCGCTGTGGGCTGTCGACTTCGTCTGAAATATCGCCAATATCTAAATTAAATCCAATGCAAACGACGTCTCTCGGGTTTCCTCCAATAGCTTTACCCTCAAACATCTTTTTCAATTCTTTTTGGGTTGGTTTTTCTCCGACATATCCGATTGCGCCACTAAGCATAGCATCACTGTTATAATTTTTAGCCTGTTTCATGGAACCTTTTGCGCTGTCATTAAATACTACTTCTAACATATTTCACCACCTGTTTTTCCCTTTGGATATAAATATTTTAACAACTGACTATAGCTCCTCTATATCTCTCTGCCGCCGCGCGACGGTGTGCGCGGCCCCCGCGCCTTGGCGCGTTCTGCGTTAATCCTGTCCGTATGTTTCTGCATT
>JAJDHD010000084.1 GCA_030266015.1 Christensenellaceae bacterium OttesenSCG-928-K19
CAAAAACCAAACAATGGGTGGCGGTGGAGGCCCTGTGCCGCTGGACAGCGCCAAATGGCGAGAAGATTTCTCCCTGCGAGTTTATTCGCATGGCCGAACAGCTTGGGCTAATCCGCAGGCTGGAAGCATGGGTACGCAAAACAGCGTTGACCCAGTGCGTTTCACTTGGACTTGACAAGAAAAAGTTTATGCTCAATATCAATTTTTCGTCTACGCAGAGAATTAATGACGAGCTTGTGACCGAGCTTCTCCAAACATTGGCGGAAACAGGGTTTCCCGCATCCAAGCTGACATTGGAGATTACGGAAAGCACAAAGATGGTATTTGACGAGGAAAGCGTGCGCGGATTGCAACGCCTGGCAAGTGAAGGAATAACCCTGAGCCTGGACGACTTCGGTACAGGATATTCTACATTTGAAAACCTGTTTCAGCTTTCCGTGGCCCTGCTCAAAACCGAAAAGCTGATACTTGACGGTATCGAGCAGGATAATGACAGGCAATATGTAATGCACACGCTGGCAGACCTTGCCGGCCACCTGAACATGCAACTGATTGTTGAGGGCGTGGAAACACACGCACAGTTTGAATTGCTCGGCAATTATAATATCAATTACGCACAGGGTTATTTATTCAGCCGCCCGCTGTCGTTTGAACAGATAAAAGAAAAGATCGGGTTGTTTGGCTGCTGCTTGTAAGTATTGGCCGAAACACAAGCCTGCTCCCTTTGTTCTGCGTGTGATTTTTTCCACGCAGGTATAGGCTCGGGCCAATCCTGATAGTTCGCATTTTTCCATGTAAAAGACTCCAACATACTTGTGTATGTTAGAGCCTTTTTATACCTATTTTTACTACAGTATTACAATATGCAGTTTTTTTGGCATTTAACCCAATATTGCCTTTAGATCCTGGTCGGGTGTAGAAATGGGGTGCAGGTCAAATTTTTCTATAATAGTATCCAGCACAACAGGGGAGAAAAACGCCGGGATGCTGGGGCCGATGTAGATATTCTTGATACCCAGGGAAAGCAGCGTCAATAAAATGCACACGGCCTTTTGCTCATACCAGGAGAGCACAAGCGTCAGCGGCAGGTCGTTTACGCCGCAATCAAAGGCGTTTGCCAGGGCAACGGCAACCTGGATTGCGCCATATGCGTCGTTGCACTGCCCCATGTCGAGTATGCGCGGGAACGGGCCGATGCTGCCCGCATCCATGTCGTTGAAGCGGTATTTGCCGCAGGCCAGCGTAAGCACGACGGTATCCTTGGGTGATTGCTTCACAAATTCCGTGTAGTAATTGCGGCCCGGCTTTGCGCCGTCGCAGCCGCCCACAAGGAAGAAGTGCTTGATGGCACCGCCCTTTACGGCGTCGATAATGGCGGGAGCGTTACTGAGAACGGTCTGTCGGCCAAAGCCTGTCGTCACAGTTGTGCCGCCGTTGATGCCGGTGAACTGCTTGCTTTCGGCCCAGCCGCCCAGCTTGATGGCATGGTCGATCAGTGCGGAAAAATCTTTAGTACCGTTTTCATACGCGTTGATGTGCTTCATTTCAGGATAGGCCACGACAGATGTGGTATATATCCTGTCGCTGTAGCTTTCCTTTGGCGGCATCAGACAGTTGGTGGTATATAGAATGGGCGCGGGCACGTCTGCGAATTCCTTTTGCTGGTTTTGCCATGCCGTGCCAAAATTGCCCTTCAGGTGCGGATATTTCTTCAGCTCCGGGTAACCGTGCGCAGGCAGCATTTCACTGTGCGTGTAAATATTTACGCCCTTGCCCTGTGTCTGCTCCAGCAGCATTTTCAGGTCGTGCAGGTCGTGGCCTGTTACAATAATAAACGGCCCTTTTTCCACGTCCATTGTTACTTCTGTGGGTACGGGGTTGCCATATGCGCCTGTGTTGGCGGCGTCCAGTGTCTCCATGCATTTCAGGTTCACCCCGCCAAATTCCATCAGCAGCCCCAGCCATTCATCCACACTGTGCTCGCCTGCCAGGGCAGCCATTCCTTTGATAAACCAGGCATCCACTTCGTCGTTGCGATTACCGAGGATGCGTGCGTGGTGTGCATATGCACCCATACCGCGCAATCCAAACAGCAGCGTAGAGCGCAGAGAACGAATGTTTTCGTCTCCGTGGAACAATTCTTCCGGTGTTATGGGTAGCCCGGCGCCGAGCGCGGTACGTTCAGCCCTCATTTTTTCCGTCAGCCTGTCTATCACACCTTCGTCAAAATTCACGTTTGTGATGGTGGTAAAAAGCCCGTCCACGATTAAATCCACGTGGTTTTTGCGCGACGCGTCCGTTGCAGCGGCAAGCGCAATCATCTCACAGGTTAGCTCATCCTGCGCATGTGCCACCGGCGGTTTTTTGCCGCACACGCCGGAAATATCACAACCCTTTCCCTTTGCTGTTTGTTCGCATTGAAAACAAAACATTTCACTCATTTTATAAAACCTCCTGTAATTATAATGATATTAACCAATGGCGATGACGGAAACAGGGCAACTTTCTGCCGCTTCGTTTGCGTCCTCCTCATTCTCTTTTGTCAGTGTCCCACATACGGCTGCCACATTGCCCTCCATGCAGAAGACGGTGGGGCACAGCGCTACGCACAGGCCGCAGCCAATGCAGCCCTCCTGGTCAATTGATACGTTCATGGCGTTATGCCTCCTCCGGAAAGAGCACCAGCAATAGCATTTTAAAGCGTTCTTCCGCATAGACCGCGTGCGGCACCTTTGCCGGCATGATGATGGTTTCCCCAACCGACAGGTGATGCTCCTTGCCGTCGATGGTGATTTGCCCCTTGCCGTCCAGCGCAATAACCATGGCGTCGCCGCCCGATTCATGCGTGCTGATTTCCTCGCCTTTTTCAAACGCGAATAGTGTGAGACTGTGGTGATCGTTCTGCGCCAGTGTTTTGCTGGCGATTTGCCCCGGCAGGTAATCGATCTGCCCGGGCAGGCTCAAAATTTCATCTTTTGCGATATTCTTCATAATACTCTCCATAATTTTCCTCCTGTTTATTCCAATATCCTGCCATCGGTGGAGAAGGTAACCACTTGCCAGGGGATCATCTTCCCACTATTTTTGAGAGCGGTTACCACCGCGTGCTCTATGCCGCCGCAACAGGGCACCTCCATGCGCGCCACGGTGACAGATTTGATAGTATTCTGCTTGAGTATTTCAGTCAGCTTTTCGCTGTAGTCGCCCTCGTCCAGCTTTGGGCAACCGATTAATGTCACCTTGTTTTTCATGTAATCGTTATGGAAGTTGCCATAAGCATAGGCTGCGCAATCCGCCGCAATCAGCAGGTTTGCACCGTCAAAGTAAGGCGCGTTTATAGGTGCGAGCTTTATTTGTACCGGCCACTGGGCAAGCTGGCTTTGCGGTGCAGCCGATTGTTGTGCGGGTTGCGTGGCCGTTTCGCGTTTGATCGCATGCGCGTTTTTGCCCGGGCATCCACCTGTGGGGGGCGTTTTGCCCATTTTTGCCATGCGCGCCTTCACTGCCGCTTCGTCATAGTCTGCCGCTTCGCGTTCTTCAAAGGAGATTGCGTCTGTGGGGCACACGGGCAGGCAGTCGCCCAGCCCGTCGCAATAATCGTCCCGCAACAGCGTCGCCTTACCGTCCACCATGCCGATCGCGCCTTCGTGGCAGGCCTCCGCGCACAGGCCGCAGCCATTGCACTTATCTTCGTTTATCTTGATTATTTTTCTTACCATTCTTTAATCCCTCCATATACCATTGACTTTACAATACCCAGTTTAGTATACTTTTAAAAAGGAGTATGTTGTATTTACAACAGAATTTGAAATTATGAATCAATATTTTGATATTATCTTAAAATCACCGCTGTTTGGCGGAATCAGGCGCGGCGAGCTTGTGGGTATGTTGGATTGCCTGCGCGCGTCGGTGAGAGATTACCCAAAGGATGCGGCAATTTTCCTTGCGGGTGGCCCTGCCACGCGGGTGGGTTTTTTATTGCGGGGCAATGCGCAAGTTGTGCGGGAGGATGTTTTTGGCAACCGTACAATTTTAACAAGTCTTGCGCAAGGGGATATGTTTGGCGAGGTGTTTGCCTGCGCGGAGGTGGAAACGCTCCCCGTCAGCGTTATGGCGGCAGGCAAATGCGTTGTGCTGTTGCTCGATTACAAGAAGCTCCTCACCACCTGCTCTTCCTCTTGCGCGTTCCACAATCGCATGATTGAGAATATGATGCGTATATTGGCGCAAAAAAACCTGCGCCTGAACGAAAAAATAGAAGCAGTATCCGCGCGTGGCACACGCGCAAAGCTGCTTACCTACTTAGCGGCACAAGCCCGGCGCGCGGGCAGTCCGGCGTTTACCATCCCCTTCAACCGGCAGGAGCTGGCCGACTACCTTGCGGTAGACCGCAGCGCAATGTCCGCCGAGCTGGGGCGTATGCAGGGTGAAGGGCTGCTGCGCTATGACAAGAGTAGATTCGAGCTGGCGAACAACATGGGGGTAGATGATGAAGATTACCTTGAGTGATACAGAACGCATCTGCAAAGATATCTACCAAAAAGGCTTTGACCTGGAGCTTCTTTTTAGCGGGAATGCGAATAGCGAGCGTATTTTTGGCGTGGATATGAAGGAGTTTCGGCAGGATAAGATGACGGCGTTTTCCCGGGCAGTCACACGCTTTAACGAGGACTTTTTTATCCCAGAGGACATGGATGTGCATGTGCTTCGCCAGCCGCGCTACATGCCGGTAAAAGACCACTGCCATGATTTTATCGAGTTTATCTATGTTTACCAGGGAAGCTGCACCCAGCACATCAACGGCGCTGAGGTGGAGGCGGAGGAGGGCGACCTGTTTTTGCTCTCTCCCGGTATTTATCATCATATTGCGGCCTACGACGACGATATTATTGTATTGTATGTGATGATCCGCGTTACCACCTTTGCCACAGCCTTTTTGTCCCTTTTAAAGCAGGATGACATACTCTCTGAATTTTTTGCGCATGTGCTTTACAGCGGAAACAAGCACCCCTATTTGCTTTTCTTTACAAAAGGTGACAAGGCGCTGAAAGAGTGGATCTATGACATGTATCTGGAGGCGGTTGGCAAGGACCGATATTCGGACAGGATGCTGAATACCCAGCTTGAGTGGATGTGCCTGCACCTGTTGCGTAACCACGTCATTAACATGGAGTTGTACGGGCATAAAGGAAAAGCGGTGCGCATTATGGAATTTTTGGATTATATCAGCGAGAACGCAAGCGGTATCACGTTATCCTCCATGGCGCGGCACTTTGGCTATAGCGCGAGCTACCTTTCCCGTATGATAAAAGATATGACGGGCAGGAACTTCAAGGATATTGTTTTGCGCGCGCGGCTGGAACGCGCCTGCGAGCTGCTGAAAAACAACAGCATCAGTGTAGGTGCGGTTGCGGAAAGTGTCGGGTTTTGCGATGCCAGCAATTTTCACAAAGCATTCAAAAAACAGCTTCAAATGACGCCTTCGGAATACCGCAAAAGCCTGTAAAAACAATGTATAAGATAAAATGTCAAAAAAAGCCACTATTTTCGCAAAAAAACATCCCTTATACCGTTTGAGCCTTTTTGGTAACATTTATGTAAAAGCAACATTATAAGCGCTTGAAA
>JAJDHD010000085.1 GCA_030266015.1 Christensenellaceae bacterium OttesenSCG-928-K19
CCGGCGCGGCGACAAAGACGGCGGCAGATTCATTATTTGAAGACGCTGGTGTGCTGAGTGTGGAAGACTCAAAAAAATCGAAACAAGCTTTGCAGCAGGAAGAAGCAGAAAAAGCACAAGAAAACAAGGCGGTTTCAATCGAATATAAAGATCCGTTTGGGAGCGGGGCGGATATTAAAGTAACTCCGATTACAGAAGGAATAAAAGAAGACATCACTATCTATTCCAAGCCATCCAACACAATATTCCGGTATTACCTTAATTTGGAAGGGCTCGTGCCTGTGCTACAGGATACGGGAGCAATTCATTTTTATGATGAACGGGAATATGCTGCTTATCTAAAAAGTATCAATGAAGAAAAGAGCTTGCCCGAAATAAGAATGGAGATACCCAAACCTAATATGTTCGACTCATCGAATCAGGACGGCTTTTATTCAGAGGATGTATGGCAAACGATTGAGCAAATTGGAAGCAGCAGTGAATACCTGTTGACGATAACAGCAGACCCCAGCTATTTTGAGCGAACAGATTTGACGTATCCGGTTATTATTGATCCGACTGTAACATATAATACAGTGAGTTGGATAGAAGATTCGTATGTATCACAAAGATATCCAGATAATAATTACGGGAGTCATGGTGAAATTAAAATTGGTAACGGAGCGGCATTATGGATATCACGAGGTTATTATAAATTTCATCAAAGCATCATTTCACAGTTCCAAGCCAGCAATACGAATCTGTTATTTCTTGATGCGGAATTACACTTGCAGGAGAATTACGGAACAAAAACAACCCCAACGCATGTAATAACCCCCTCTGCACAGAATTGGAGCGTGTCAACTATCACATGGAATAATCAGCCGACTTCTTTCTATAACGAATCGGCATCTTTTACAGTGCAACCCGAGGTCATTAATTGTGTAAATATTTCAAATATATTTGCACAATGGGTGAATGGCATGATAAACTACGGCTTCGTTTTGCACCAATCCAATGAAGCCCAGAACTATTTTAAACGCTATCTTTCCATGCAGGCTACAACCGGTCAAAAACCGACACTTGTTATTTCCTATCTTGATTCCAGGGGAAAACCCGAAGGGATCACGCCACGGGATTTGGGGCTAAACTCAGGAAAGGGGTATTTTGATTGTGTATGGTGGTGTGGAGACAATACTGTGTTATCATATGATTTTGCAGTTTGGAACGGGGTGACATATGATACAAAACCGATGCAAAATCCTACAGCCCACAGTGCAAACATCTATTCCACTAAAGATAAGGTCTATTGGTCAAATTGTGGAGCAAATTTTCCAACGGACCCTAGGCCACAATATATCCGCAATAATACAGCGTTTCCATTGGAATTCCGTTATTATTTTAAAATCCAACCTAAAAACAAATGGGGGCAAAGGCTGGGAATTGATCGTTGTGAGGCTACTTTTGCTAACTTGCCGGATACGGTGTCTCCGGGGATGCCATCAGCATTTACTGCAAGTTATAATAACACCACAAAAAAGATTGCCCTTCAATGGACTGGGGCAACAGATTATCCTGCCGATATTGGATCTGGAATGAACTATTATGAAATATATTATTATTATCAGAATACGGAAAGCTCTCCGTTAAGCAACAAGGTGTTTTCCGGAAAAATCGTTGCTCATGCAGGATCGGGAGCGACACATATGTTAACTATCGATCGAAATATGCTGGTAGATGCAAATAACACGCCTCTTAATATGGCGAAAGTACAATTTACAATTCATTCTAAAGACTGCAACGGAAACTGGTCGGTAGAAAAATATGCTTCAAGCAAGATAGAGCTTCCGGATTTGATAGCACCAGAAAAACCCAAAGTTACAATAGATAATTCCAATTGGTCAAATGCAAATCCTACCATATCATGGGCGGGGCAGACTGGTGGGGCAATTACCGACCCAACGGGCAACCTGAGCTATTTGCAGTATTCAGTATACAATTCGCAAGGCCAATCTGTTCTCGGTTGGAAAAAATTCACATCAGATATGTATTTGGATCCGGGAAGTTATTTCAAAAATCGTGCTACGTTGTCAGGCTTGGCTGCGTATGCAAATGGTGAATATACTATCTTGCTCCGAGCTGTCGATGCTGCTGGTAACATTTCGCCGATTTCAAATGGCGTGACGTATAGAAAGGATTCAAAAGCGCCTATTATCACCTTAAAAAACTTTTCCGAGACAAAGACAAAGACTATGCATGAAGTCCCTGTCTTAGAAGCCGAAATAATGGAGTTGCATTATGCGAGGAGCGAGTTGAAATACAGAGAGCATGGATCGAGCCAGCCGATGAGCCTGATTCCGATCTCGGACGAATTGATCGATGCATCAGGCAATTATTCCTGTGTGATCGACACAGCGGCTCTGACGGACGAGACAACATATGAGTTTAGGTTTATCGTGTATGATACTGCTGGAAATTACTCGGTAAAGGAATTTAATGCATTGTTGTCTCGGCGGGGAAAGACGATTGAGCAGAGCATTGACGTATTGAACCCTGTTGCGGATGAGTTTGATGAGACGAATACCATCTATGTCCATAGCGCGAACCAACAGTTTGAGCATACGATACCCGAAGGTGTGGACGAGGCGAACCTGCAAAGCGAATTATATATTGACGGGCAGCTTGTGAGCAGTGGTGCGCCGGATGAATTATTTGAAAACATGCCGCAGGAAGAAGACGGCAAGCCGGTATATGAAGAGCTTTCAGAACATGCGTTCTTTATAAAAACCATGGATATCACAACAGGGCAGGAATACTATTCTTCATCCGGAAGCAAGATTTCGATGGGACTGCAAGATTTCGACCTGCTGGATTCGGGAGTTGTTGTAGATTCTGAAAACATCTCATTATCAGATGGAAGCATAAAACTTGAGGCTGGAATGACAAGCGGTTCTATTATATTGAAACCGAGCGCGGAGGATTTCTATAATATTTGCTCGATTGATCTTGCCGAAACAGTGAACAAACCTGATGGTACGACTATTACATATAATATACTGACAGAAGATGGCGAACCTGCGGAAATCTTGCCGGAAACATTATGGTCTCCAAATGCAGGGTTGAGCAATTTCTCGATAGAGATTAACATCACAAGAAATGATGTTAATCTGGGTGTAAGTGTAGAGAAGCTGGATCTCGATATTCTTTCCTTAAGTACGGATTATTTCACAGTTGAGTTGGTAGGTACCCCCAGCAATGTGGCAACCCGATCAGAAATCAACTATTCGATCTGGGTGAAATGGGCGCAGACAGAGCGCAAATTTGGGGAGGAGCAGGAAGAAGCTCTGGAAGGCGTACAGACAGGACAAGCGCAAGATATCACGTATGAAGTATATTGGGGGATGGAAGAGGACTTTGAGGCGGATCTAGTCAATCATACAAATCGGCTGGGACAGGGCACAAAGGATTTTTACCAATATGATATCCGACTAAAAGATTTTGGAGAAACTGTATACTATAAAATCTATGCTAAGAAGACATTTGGCGTTATTGAACGGTATAGTGCCCCTACAGAAATTGTGAATGCCACGGTAGTCGACGAAGATGAACTGAGCAAGCAGTTAGGCATACAAAGTTATTGGGCATATACAACATCAGCGGCGGGAAAGGGCACGGCAAATATCAATATGAGCAGCGGCAACCTTGCTTACCAGGCGACAGATTTTGCAGGCGGCGGCCCGCTACTCTCCCAAATCATGCGCAGGACATATAACAGTCAGTCGTCAAGCGAGACCCCGCTGGGTCTTGGGTGGGATTTCAGTTTTAACACTACATTGCTGGAAGAATACGAATATGATGAAATTACGGGCGAATACAGTGTTGTAGGGATGGTTTTGAAGGACGGAGACGGGACGCTTCACCGTTTCCGGAAGAACCTGGATGGAACATACCAGCCACCACCCGGCGTCTTTATGGAGTTGACACAGGATGAGGATGGGTTGTTCCAGATCAAGCGAGCGGACAATGTGGTCTACTCCTTCAACGAGAGCATGCAGCTTGTAGGGTTCTCCGAGGCAAATGGTAATGCACTTGTATTGGAATATGATTCCATCGGTTTCCTTGCATCGGTGCATCATAATATCTATGGGCAGGAGATTGCGTCGGATGCCGCGCAATATAACGAAATAACGTTTCTTCATGCGCTCAACGATACGGTGATAGAGGATGATGACGACGAAGATCCAAATAATGATTCCGAGTTTGATGTCAATAATAAATACCAGCTTATAGAGGTTAAGAATTGGTTTAAGAATGGTGACACGGTAGTGGCAGACCAGTACGACCTGGAATATGATGAAGATAACCGGCTGGTCGCGTTTAAGGATTATCAAAATAATAATGCCATTGAGCGCTATGTGTATGGTGGGGATGGAACGGCGGCTTTTGAAATTCAATCACCCACCAATGAGAGCAACATGAACGATGTCCGCAGCCACCAATATACGGTTGATGAACAAAATCGTATCACTGGCGTAGCTGTGGACGTGTCAACCAGCGCGAGGCAAAGCTTGCGGATATTGTATGGGCAGGCGGCGCCCGGATTTAACGGGGCGACGCAAACAAAAGTGACGCTGTACAATTCCGGCAACTTTACGAACCCGGTAGCCGAATCGGGGTATTATATTGAAAATGGCAACAGCGTATTGCTGGGCGTGCGCGACGGGGAAGGAAATATTACCAAATACCAGAATTACGATAGCAACCTGCGACCGCGGACGATGGTCGATCCCAAGGGATATGCGACCAGCTTTACCTATGACGCAAAGGGGAACATTACGCGTGTGGTGGATGCAAAGAGCAACGTGGCGACAATGAGCTACCATCCGGTGTTCGGCAAACTGACGCAGTCTGTTGCACCGGGCGGGGTTACCACGACGTTTGAATATGACAGTAATGGAAACCTTTTGCGGCAGACCGACCCGGAAGGGAATGTGACACAGTATGCATATACTCCGCTTGGGCTGGTAAGCAGTGCGGCGAGCTACAACGGCGGCAACCAGCGGAGCAGTACAAGCTACAGCTATGACGGGTTAGGGCGGATGACGTCGCAAACGGTGCAAATGGATGCACAGAGCAGTAGTACAACGTCGTACACCTATGATTTGCGGGGGTATACGAATACGGTGACAGACCCGCGGGGCAATGTGACGGATTACGATTACAATGCATTGGGCCAGAAGGTGCGCGCGGCGTATCCCGGAGGGCGTGTGGAAACGTGGGCATATAACCTGAATGGTTTGCCGGTGCAATATACAGATAAGTTTGCGTCGACCTATACGTCGGTGGTGGCATATACCTATGACGAGTTAGGGCGGGTGACGAATACCAACGTGGCGGGGCTGAATACCTCCACGGCATACAGCTTTGACAGTGCGGGCAACCCGGTGGTGACGACGACCGACCCGGGGGGGAAAACCACGGTGCAGGTGGCGGATAAAGCGGGCAGGCTGCTAAGTGAAACGGCGGGCGGGCTGCTGACGACAAGCTACCAGTACGACGCGAACGGCAATATGGTGCAGGTGACAGACGCGTCGAACCGCATATCGACTGCAACGTATGATGAGTTGAACAGGCTTGTATC
>JAJDHD010000086.1 GCA_030266015.1 Christensenellaceae bacterium OttesenSCG-928-K19
AAAGTGGAATGGGGATGACAAACAATTCCTCGGAGCTTTTTGAAGTGGTTAGCCATGCGATTATAGCCATGGGGGCGACAGACCCCGTCCAAGCTGTAGAGCGTGTGGAGCATGTGGTTCTGCCGGTGAAGGAGTTAAATGATGTGGTGGAGAAGGTTCGGGTGGCCAGCCGGGAACTGATGTTGGATCAGAATCTTGAAGTGGTAGATGGATTAAATGCAGATCTTGATGATATCGAGCAGCGTGGTAATAAAATACGCAGTGAACTGACGTCTAATGATGCCAAGGATGCGGCGGACAGGATGTTACTCTCTGTAGAGGGATACAAAACATCCATAGCGGAAACTGTGGAAATCCTGAAACAGTCGGAATCGGAGATTGAATCGACAAGAGCTGTGTTTGGAGAGCTCAACACCTTGGTAGATATGTATGTGGAAACAATATCCGGAGACGTAGCACAGTTGAATGAAAAGACGATGTCTACCTCAATCACTACCATGCTGATACTTATTGCTGTCGGTGTTGGTGCTGCCGCGTTCTCTGTTTTTGTGGCGGTTATGCTTGCGCGGATGATTTCGCGGCCACTGAATAAAATGAAGATGGTTGCTGTTCAAGCGGGTGCTACAGGCAACCTGGAGTTCTCGGCCGAGGTTAAGGAGGATGTATTGAAAGAAACAGAGGCGGAGGATGAGCTGGGGGAATCTATAAAAGCTTTCACGCAATTCGTGGATCGTATGGTTTATATGGGGAGCTGCCTGGAAAAAGTATCCGCCAAAGACCTGACTGTTGAGGTAGAGCTTTTGAGCGAGGAGGATACAATGGGGCATGCGATCAATAATATGGTATACAACCTTAATGATATGTTTGCGGAGATCAATGGTATTTCCAGCCAGGTGGCGACGGCGGCAAATGAGGTATCTACAGGCGCGCAGGGGTTGGCACAGGGCAGCACAGAGCAGGCGGCCACAGTACAACAAATATCTGCTTCTATTACAGAGATAAACCAACAAATGAATAGCAGCAATGAGGCTGCCATGCGCGCAACACAACAAAGCATGGATATGGGGAATATTGCTAAGGACGGAAACCGGAAAATGGAGCACTTGACAGGGGCGATGCACGAGATAAATGACGCAAGCCAATCCATAGGGCACGTCATAAAGGTGATAGACGATATTGCATTTCAGACTAATATTTTGGCGTTGAACGCAGCGGTTGAAGCTGCCCGCGCAGGAGAGCAGGGTAAGGGATTTGCAGTGGTGGCAGATGAAGTGCGAAATCTTGCAGGTAAGAGTGCGGATGCGGCAAAGGAAACAGCTGCATTGATATCTGCAAATATAGAGAAGACGGAGCAAGGGTTTACATATACACAGGAAACGGCAGAAAGTCTGGCACAGATTATGGAAGGCATTACCCAAACAAGTGAATCTATGCGCACCGTTGCAGAGCAGAGCGAAAGTGTGAAGGCTGCGACGGCTCAAGTTACGTTGGCTGTAGACCAAGTGGCACAGGTTGTGCAACAAAACAGTGCCACAAGTGAGGAAAGTGCGGCGGCAAGCCAGGAGATGAGCAGTCAGGCACAAGGGCTGCAACAGTTGATTTCTACCTTTAAGCTGAAGGATAGCAGTCAGGGCAGCTTTGCCGAACCCGATACTGAGGCGGGGATAAGATGTTTGGATGAAGATGATGTTGGTAAGTACTAATGAAATGGTGCTTGTAGCTCTCTAATGAAAGGAAAATGAATGAATAATAAAGAAGAGAAACGTAATACGGCACCAGTGGGTGAGGCACAGGTATTGCTTGAAGAACTGCAGGAAACTCAGGTGGCTCTCGGCAACAATATCATCGAAACGACGTATATGCTGCGTCAGGCACTGGATGCTGCGGGGGAAAGGTTGGCGTCAATGCGTTTGCAGTTGGAGAAATTGCGAGACCTGACGTGTGAAGTGAACCAGCGAGATGGCGCTGTGTAGAAAATAGGATGATGAGTGCAAGCGGGCAGGCGTAAAAATTGCCCATGGCACGTTTAAATCTGGATGGGTGGGGCACCAGGATGATGTAATAACTGATGGAAGGTGGTTCTCATAGTAACCGATTCGATTTTAATTACAATTTATGCAGGATTAACTGTGCTTGTTGTCTCCACCACAGTATCATTTGCTGTGCATGGGATACATCAAAAGCTGTCGAAGGCGTATTATGGAATTTCCGCATGCCTAATTGGGTGGCTTCTTGTGACATTTGCATACCATATCACGCCTGATCCCAAGCTGGCAGAATATTTTGACAGCCTGATATTTCCGTTTGTTGCTTTTTTGCCTGTTGCATTGCTGTCATTTGTTTTGCATTTTTATCATGGAGAATGTGTTAACCTGAAAAAGATTATTGCCCTGATTTGCATTGTTCCATCTATAACAACAGTTATTGCTGTTGTTCCGTCGTTAAATGGTTTGCTATGGTCAAATTATACGATGCTGGAGATGTATCCAACACATATAGCGAATTATGGTTGGAACATCTGGTATTATGTTCATTCTGCATATAGCTATTTTCTTATGGGGAGCGCCGGCTTTTTAATAATCTGGCAGTTTCGAAGGCAACCAAAAGGTTATAGAATTCCTTCTATCCTGATGGTCTTTAGTATCGCTGTGACGTGTGTCGGCGACCTGCCATTATTTAACATAGCCACGGCAACGATTGATAGTACCTTGGTTGGAGTCTGTATTTCTATAACGCTTTTGTATATTGCGATTGTGAACAATCCGTCGGTGGAATTCCTCACCATTGCCAGAAAATCACTATATAATAATCTTGATGCGCAGGTTTTCATACTGGATCAAAATGATTTTGTGCTGGACATGAACAAGGCGGCATATAGACTACTTGAAACAATTGGAGTAAGGCTTCGAACATCGACGTATACGTTTCAGGATGTTGAGGATGCCGTTTCCGATGCTGGTGGACTCGTGAAAGATGGGTGTGTTGAGGAAGGCGTGACCCATGTCGTATTGTCAATCAATGATGAAACGATTGTACTTAGGCAAGTGCGCAGAAAATTGCGTGACAAAAAGGGCAGGGCTTTGGGTAGCTATGTTGCAATGGTAGATATTACAATATTGAGTCAAATGATTGACGAGTTGCAAAACAAAGCGGAAATTGATCCATTAACGGGTATTCCAAATCGTAGGGCATTTGAGCATAAGTGCGCCGAATTGGATGTTAGGGAAAATCTGCCACTCTCTTTTATTGTGGGCGATGTGAACGGTTTGAAACAGGTGAATGATACGTTGGGTCACAAACAGGGGGATATGCTTCTTAAAACGGTTGCAAATATTTTGACACAAGTTTGTTTGTGCGGTGGTTTTCCCGCGCGTATTGGTGGTGATGAATTCGTTATGATACTTCCACATTGTGATGCCGGCGCTGCACAGCGTATTGTGGATGTTATCATAGACAAACTGAGAAATGAAAGAAGGCAATATCTGGGTGCGTCGATTGCGCTGGGACATGTTACTAAAACTGACCCAAGGGAGTCGGTAGAAAAGTTGATTCACGAGGCGGACCAGTTGATGTACTCTCATAAAAAATATGACCGTAGAAAACCCAGCTAATCTTTTTGAGTGAAAAAACCATTTTGCAAATTAGAAGTACAAACGGTTGCCGCGTCTGTGTTTTGGTTGATTAATGAAAAAAAGATGGTCAGAGGTAAATGGATGCACAGGGAATTCACTAAAAATAGGAATGGGATCAAGTATAATTCGATTTCATTCTTTTTGATGGAGATAGGGCAACTAAAACTGAACCCTGGCGCGGACATAAAAAATCGCGAACCACTATTCATGATTCGCGAACTTGTCTCCGGCGATCTCGCCGATGGTGGAGCTAAGGGGACTCGAACCCCTGATCTCTGCATTGCGAACGCAGCGTATTACCAACTATACCATAGCCCCAGAAGTTTTATATATTTAATCTCAAGCCTTTTTCATTTTATCAAACGATAACCCAAAAGACAAGAAAAAATATCTGTAAAGTGATATTTCCTGTTTATACAATCCGTTTGGCCAATACAAAATTGCGTAAATAATATCCGGAGGACATGCTGCTGATAGCCACTCCGCCAGAAGAGGGGGCGGAGTGGATAAAGCTGCCGCCGCCCAAATAAATTCCTATGTGGCTGATGGTTGAACTTTTGTCAGATTTAAAACAGACAAGGTCGCCCATAGCCAGGGAATTGATATCGGAAATGGTATCCCAATTAGATACCGTTGCATACGAAGCAGAACTGAGACGGCTTGTAGCAACTCCGGAATTCTTCAAGACATAATATACAAACCCAGAACAATCAAAAGAAGAAGGTCCACTTGCACCATAGGAATAAGATTTTCCGGTTTGAGCATTTGCAACCTCGATTATTTTTTCTATAGTCGATGAGCTTGCGGTGGGTTCGTTTGCAGAAGTTTGCGTGGGCTCCGGTGTCATGGGCGTGGCCGTGCTGCCGTCATTGTTTTCTGCAATAGTAGTTCCTGTTTTGGTTGCGCTAGGATTTTTCTCAGCATTTTCGGAAAAAAGCATGGAACGTGTAACAGGCCCGGCCTTGCCATCAACAGTGAGACCGTTGACACTCTGGAATTGTCGGACTGAAGCTGTTGTTACATTACCATAATATCCAGTAGACGTACCGTTGAAATAACCTAGTTCACGTAATTTATCTTGCATTGCCTTAATATCGTCGCTGCGGTCGCCCGGGTACATCATATATTTTTTTACTTGATCCGAAAAAAGAAGGTTTAAAGAAGCTGGTCCCATAATTCCATCAACGCTTAAATTATGTGTGCGTTGAAATTTTTTCACGGCTTCTTCGGTAACCGGGCCGAAATAACCAGTAATGCTGGGATAATCATAAAACTCGCATTCTTTTAGTTTTTGCTGCAACTCAATAATAGCGTCGCCTTTGTCGCCAGGAAAGAGCATTACAGAGTTTGGTGTTTGCTCTGTACTTGTTGATGTTGATTCTTCTGTGGCGCTAGGGTCAGTTTCTGCTTGTTGAGAACCAGCCTGCGCGCCAGTTGCCACACGTGTGTTGGGGATTTCAGAATAATTATCACCTAAAAGGGCCTTGCGTGTCGCAGGGCCGGCTTTGCCGTCGGTTACAAGCTCGTTTTCCTGTTGAAATTTAATAACAGCGCTTTGTGTATTGGTGCCGAAATAACCGGTGGGGGTGCATGTAAGGTAACCGAGATCGCTCAATTTTTCCTGTAATTCCATAACCCATTCATCCTGGTCGCCGGGCAAAAGGACTTCATGACGCTCTGCGGCGGCAAAAGAGGTTGCGGGAATAGAACAAAACAGGATAATTGCTACAGTGATAACAGCGAAAGATTTCTTTAGCATAACGCCTCCCACGGTGACGGTTGTTGATACATGTATATGTCATAATTGTAACAATTAGTTAATAATTATTCAACGACGCTTTTTTACAATATTTTCTAAAACATGGATCAATTATCAAATAAGGTGCCAGATGAGGTGGTTATGTTCGAATTTCTCAAAAATACTTCGGTTTTTGGTGGAATTATTTTTCGCAATGATATGGAGTGGAGAAAATATAAAAA
>JAJDHD010000087.1 GCA_030266015.1 Christensenellaceae bacterium OttesenSCG-928-K19
GTTCACGATATAGCAGCGGTGGCAGCGCAAAAATGGCCCGCCGCCCAGGCGCTGCTCCACCTCGTCCAGCGGCAGGCGCACTTCCAACTTCCCGTTTGGCAGATGGATGTGTGTGTTCTTGCCATACACCTCCGCATAGCGTATACCACGCAGCGGCAGCAGCACGGTTTCCCTAGCGACGGGCACCTCTATGGCGCGCGCGCTGCCGGCAAACCGATGGCCGCACAGTGCCAGCGCGCGGGAAAGCTTTGCGTCGTCCACGGGCTTTACAAGGTAGGAGATTGCCTGCACGCCATAGCTGTCCAGCGCGTGTTCTTCGCTCACGGTCACCATGATGAGCATGCAATCCGGGTCGGCCTCGCGTATCTGCCGGGCAAGCTGTATGCCGTCCATCCCCGGCAGGTAAATGTCCAGCAGCAGCACCTGGAAAGCGCCGGGCGCGAAACCCTTGAGCAGCTTCTCCCCGCTTTTGTATGTATGTATCTCCGCGGCATAGCCATGCTCCCGGCAAAAGCGTTCCACGCCGCCTGCCAGCGTACGGCTGTCCTTTGCGTTATCCTCACAAATTGCGATATTCATATAGCGTCCTCGATCCGGTTTCAGCATAGAATTGCTTCCTATATTTACTGTGAATATTATATCATATCCATCCGCAGCAAGCACTAAAAAAGAGCGCCGCACGACATATATCGCAGCTTCTCTCTGCGTTTCATGCCCAAACACGTCATTTCAGGCCGAAGCCATTGACGATAGGGCGCGGGATAAATTAAAGTTTTACGTGGACATCTCTTTCCATATTGGGTAAGACCGCATCATGGTATCCATTCACGAATTGAATCAGGGGGGTATAGGACATGAGCTGCATACGGGCAAAGTTTTGGGTGCTATCGGCGCGGCGGTTGGATGGTGCGGCGGCCACGAATGCGGGTGTAAATGCAAACTGAACTCACCGTGATAACAAAATCCAAAGACCTGTGCCGCTATGTGCTGACCGTTACGGAGAAATCACCCAAGCGGTTTCGCTTCACGCTGACGGGTCGGATGCAAAACCTGGCGCTGGAAATAATCGAGCGGATATACCGCGCCAACGACGTGTTCATGTCCGGCTCCGACAGAGGCGCGGCGCAGCGGCAGCGGCTGGATTTACAGCACGGCGCGCTAACCAACGTAAAGCTGCTTGGATATATGGCGCTGCTGGCGCGTGAACAGGGCGCCATCCTGCCACGGCAGTACGAGCAGATCACCAAGCAGGTGCATGACGTACAAAATCTGCTGGGCGCGTGGATTAACAGCGACAGGAAGCGGATGCAGCGATAATTGGTATCACCGGCCTTTGGCCGTTCTTGATATGGGGATGTGGTTGAATAAGCGCAAACTGGTGGCTGCGGTCGCCGGGCAACAACAATAACAACGCCGCCGTCGTCAACAATAATGGCTCGGTCAACGCGACCGGCAACAACGTCAACAACGACAACGGCATTCGCCCCGATTTGCCCCAACAGCCAGAAACGCGCATCCATGCGGGTGCCGTCCGTGCGGGGGCAAAGGAACCGCATTCCCGTCCTGTCCGGCTGTGCCGGGAGGACAAACACATGCCGCCGGAGGAATGGACGCGATCGCTTTCACTTCCTTCCTGTGGGGCTTCGGCCCCACGGCTGGCGGTGGATTGGAGGGATGGGCATTACCGATTTTGAAAATGTGTGCGATTTTGACAGCCTGTACCGCGCCCATCAGAAGGCCCGGCTGGGCAAACGCCACAAGCAAGATGTGATCGCCTTTGAAATGGATTTGGCAAACAATCTGTGGAATATCAAACGGCGACTGGAGGATGGCAGCTATAGGGTGGGCGGCTACAAACGCTTCACCATTTACGACCCCAAGACGCGGGAGATACAGGCGCTTTGCTATGCCGACCGCATCGTGCAGCACAGCCTATGCGACAATGTGCTGATGCCCTTCTTTGAAAACCGGCTGGTGTATGACAACTGCGCCTGCCGCGTGGGAAAGGGCACGCACTTTGGCATGGAGAGGCTGGCCGGGTTCATGCGGGAGCATTACCGCCAGCATGGGGCGCATGGCTGGATACTCAAAGCCGATGTGCGGAAATTCTTCCAGAGTGTCGATCATGGCGTGTTGCTGGCACAGCTTCGCAAGGTGATTCCCGACCCGGATGTGATGCGCTTGCTGGAAATGATCGTTTGCAGTTGGAGCGCGGATACCGGCAAGGGCTTGCCGATGGGCAATCAGACCAGCCAGATTTTCGCACTGTACTACCTCGATCCGCTGGACAGGTTGGTAAAGGAAAAGCTGCGGGTGAAGCATTACACCCGGTATATGGACGACATGGTGCTGCTGCACCCGGATAAGGCGCACCTGCAAGAGTGCTTGCGGCAGATGCGGGCGCTGGCTCAAAACAAACTGCATGTTGAGTTTAACGAGAAAACACACATCTTCCCTGTGGCGCATGGCGTAGATTATCTCGGCTGGCACTTTTACCTGACGGGCACCGGCAAGGTGGTGAAGCGCCTGCGCACGCAGAATAAGAAAAAACTGAAACGCCGCATGAAGGGCCTGCAAAAGGGCTATGCCGAGGGGCGGCTTGACATAGAGGACATTACCCGCAGCATGGCGGCTACACAAGGGCACCTGCTGCACGGCCACACATACAAGCTGCGGGAGAAAATATACAGTCAAACGGCGTTTGCGCGCCATGAGGAGGAACCAATATGAAAAAGCAAACAGGCAAACGGATTTGGACGCTGCTGCTGGCCGTGGTGATGCTGGTGGGGCTGATGCCCGCCACGGTGTATGCCGAGGGTGAAAGCTGCACCCACACCCACGACGCGGCCTGCAACTATGTGGAAGGGGTGGAGGCCAGCCCCTGCACCTTTGCGCATGAGCACGACGGCACCTGCGGCTGGGCCGAGGCGGTAGAAGGTGCGCCCTGTAACGTGGAGGCCGCCCACACCACCCACGATGCCACCTGCGGCGGCGACCCGGAAACCGGCGAGGGCTGCACCTTTGCACATACCCACGATATCGATTGTGGCTATGTGCAGGCAAAAGACGCCGTGCCCTGCGATGTGGAAACAGCCCACACCCACGACGGGGATTGCGGCTATGCCGAGGCGGTGCAGGCCCAGCCCTGCACCCATAGCTGCGAACTGTGCGCGCCAGCGCAGAACCAAATATCCCTGTTTTCCCTTTCCAGCGATGCAAGCCTGCTAAAAGTGGCGGGGTATACCATCAAGCCGGGCAGCGAACAGGGCACAGATGCCGACCCAATCATGGCGGACATTACGGTACCCAATGCGAAGGCCAGCATTGCGGCTGGCGACCTTGTGGTTGCCGAAAACGCGACGGTGAATCTATACTCCAACAATGGCTTTTCTGCGGACATCACCAACACCGGCCTGAACCTTTCGGACGGCGCGAATGAACTGTACATCAAGGTGACGGCGGAGGACACGGCGACGGTGCTTTACTACCACATCACAGCCACCCGCGTTGTCAGCGGCGCGGCGGTGATTACTACAACAAGTCTGCCAGACGGCATGGTGGGAGTGCCGTATTATGCTAGTATAGCGTCGAACATAAGTGCGCTGGAGACAGGAAGAGTTTGGACATGCAGCAATTTACCGGATGGGTTGACCTTTGATGGAACGACACTTGCATCTACAATCACGGGAACACCTACCACACCGGGCACATATACTGTTGTGGCCAGTGTAAAAAGTGACACAAAAGCGGAGTCCGCGCCGATTGAATATACAGTGATTATAGTTGCCAGCGAAATGGAAGTGGTGGGGTTTGGCGGCCATGAGTGGCTGGTAGTAGGCGACAGCCGTACCGGCATTGCACAAACGGCCAATGCCCTGACACTTTTATCGAGAAACCGCGATTTTAATGACAGCATTTTTCATGGGACGAGCAATAACTACAGCGGTAGCGCATTGCAAATTGCGATGGATGGGTATGCGGGGACGCTACCCACAAAGGAACAAAGGCAAATTGTTCCGCGAGATTTTGCGGGTGGTGCCACATATAACGATGGATCAGATGCGGTTGCCGGTGCAGCAGTAAATGACGCATTGTTCTGGCCATTGAGCACGAACGAGGCTAATGGTTTGAGCAGCGACTATTATCGGCAATATGGCGCACTCTGGTGGCTGCGGTCGCCGGGCACCAGCAGTAGCGACGCCGCCGTCGTCCTCGATGATGGCTCGGTCCTCGCGCCCGGCGACGACGTCGGCAGCGCCGACGGCATTCGCCCCGCTTTTCACCTGAATCTGCAATCTGCCCTCTTCACATCTGCCGCGAGCAACGCGAGCGGTAAAGATCTTGCCGCCGTAGGCGGCGCCCTTATCGGCGCGTCAGCGCCGGCGAATTTTTACAAATTTACGATGGTGGACGACGCCCTGCTCGGCACGCTGGCAAGCACCACCGCGACCGCTAATGGAGGGGCGGGCGACACCATCTCCCTCAATTTCACGCACACACCTGGAACGGGAACCCCCGGCACGATCTCCGCAATCATTACAGACACTTCCGGCGGCGGTGTCCTCTACTACGGAAAACTGGCAAGTTATGCGGCGACCGGAACCGTGAAAATGACCATCCCCGCCGGGCTGGCAGACGGAAGCTATACCATCAAGCTGTTCGCGGAGCAGATCAACGGCGACAACTTTACCGACTTCGCCAGTACCCCGGTGGAGATTCCGCTGACGGTGACTACGGGCGGCAACCCGCCCGCCACCTACACCGTCACCTACGCGGGCGGCGGCGCGGCGGGCGGCAGCGTGCCCACCGACACGAACAGCCCATACGCCAGCGGCGCAACCGTGACCGTGCTGGGCAATACAGGTGGTTTGACCCGCACTGATTATTCCTTTGCTGGCTGGAAAAACAGCGTGGACAATGTGACTTACACAGCCGGGCAGACCTTCGTCATCAACAGCAACGTCACCCTGACCGCGCAATGGACATATACTGACCCCGACCCTGATCCCGGCCCCACTTATGAATATCGAACCATTACCGATCCGGCCACGGGCGTTTCCGTAACAGGATACTTCACCCCCGGCACAAGGCTGAAGGTGACGGAAAAGGCCCTGCACCCCGCAGGCACCTGCGCCGCCTGCGACGAGATTCGCGCAAGCGGCGGCTGGGCAGCGCTGTATGACGTGAGCATCACCGGCCAGCACAGCGGGAACATTGAACTGCGCCTGCCGGTGGACAGCAGCTACAATGGCCAGAGTATGTCGGTGTGGCATTGCAAGCGGGGGCATGTGGAGAAGCTGTCCGGTACGGCAAAGGATGGCGTGGTGTCGATCACTGTGTCCAGCCTGTCGCCCTTCGCGGTGTTTGCCGCGAACGATAAGAATAACCCCAACACGGGCGGCTTGCCGGATGACGCGGATGTTGACGTGCCGCAGACGGGTGACAGCAGCAATGTGGGCGGCTGGCTCGCGCTGCTGGCGGTTTCCCTGCTGCTGATGGGGCTTGCGGTA
>JAJDHD010000088.1 GCA_030266015.1 Christensenellaceae bacterium OttesenSCG-928-K19
TCATGCAGGAGGGCATTTCACACACATGAAATGCCATTTTAGCATGATGTTTCGACTATACTTTTCCACAAAATAAGCTGAAGCACAAATTGTCCGACTACGCCCATGCCAACAAGCGATAGAGAGATATCTCTAAAATTCCATTAGGCAGAAAAGATTATGCTGCCATTGGAGTAATGGCAACGTGCCCAAGATGGATAGATCAATTTGCGTAAGATTATATCGCCTTATTCTTGTCTTGCTTTGCGCCTGCGGTATGTTGCAACTCCAACAATAGCTACCCCCGCTATCATGCACAGCGCAATCCACAAACTCATATTCGCTTCGTCGCCCGTTTTGGGGCTGGTGCCTGTTGACGCGGAAACGGCTACATCCAGCGGAAGTATGGCCGTGCCGTCTGTAAACTCTGCCGTGATGGTATGCGTGTTGTTTGGCAGCGTTTTCAAATATGCCTCGCTAAGTGCAATCACCGTGCTGCCGCCCGTAACCGTGACGTGTGCCGGGTCTATAGGCGTATTGCCGTTCCACAGGCTCACAAATTTGCCCACATCCGCGTCCACCGTGGCCGTGCGGCTGCCGCTGCCGTCAAACGTGATAAAGTGGGACAGCACACTGTAGCTTATCGGTGTTACTGTCACCGCGCACGTGGCGGTGTGGCCGCCCTCTACCGTGGTAACCGTGATGGTGGCCGTGCCCTTTCCGATGGCCTTCACAAGGCCGTTTGCGTCCACCGTAGCCACGCTCTCGTCGCTGGATTTCCATGTCACCGCGGTATTTGTGGCATCGTCCGGAATCAACACGGCGGTAAGCAACCGCTCGTCCGTCGGCTTCAGCTCAAGCGTAGTCTGCCCCAGTGATACGCCCTGCGCAGATACCACAGCCCACTGCGTGTATATGGTATCGCCATCCTCATAGCTAAGCGGGCTTGCCAGCGCGCTGCCGCCCGTTTTGGCTGCAAACCAGCCATCGCGCGGGACTGCGCCCGTGCGGGTGGCCACGTCCAGCTTGCCTAGGTCAAACGCCGCCGTGCCAGCGGGCTCTGCATAAACCTGGCTTTCGCCGCCATCTATGACGCCGCGGTTGGCGTGTGCCACAATGGTTTTGAACGCGTTTGCGCCGTCGTATGTGCCGCCGCCCTTTATTACGCCGCCGTTTGTAACGGTGCCTGCAACGGTGATCGTGCCGTTGTTTCTAAGCGTTGCTTGGTTATCCAGCGTTGTGCCCGCAGTCACCGTAAATGTGGAGCCATTCGCCACCGTGTGGTTTGCTTGCAGTTTCAGTATGCCATTATTTACGCTGGTATTGCCGGTGTGGGTGTTGTTGCCCGTCAGCGTCAGCGTGCCCGCACCTGCTTTGGTCAGCGCGCCGCTACCCGAAATGCTGCCGGAAAAGGTTGCGTCTCCGCCATTGGTATTCACCGTGCCGCCACCTTGGCCCAGCACAACCGGTCGGGCAATGTCGATCGCCGCATTATCAAGTCGCAGCGTGCCGCCCGAAAGCGTAAGCGCGCCGTTCGCGTTGCCCAGATCTGTGTCGGCGTTTACAGCCACCGTCCCCGCGTTTACAAATGTGCCGCCGGTGCAGGTGTGGCTGTCTGTTAGCTTCAGTGTACCCATACCCATTTGCACCACCGAGCCGCTACCCGAAATGACGCCGACTTGCGTCCATTCATCCGCGCGGTTGAACGCCAGCGCGCTGTTGTTTTTGATGTCACCGACAATCGAGCCCAAAACGTCGCCATCGCCTAATTGCAGCGTGCCGCCACTGATGGTGGTGCCGCCGGTGTATGTGTTGCTGCCCGTCAGCGCCATCACGCCTGTGCCCGTTTTGGTGAGCGAGCCTTCTCCTGAGATAGCGCCGGAATAAGTGGTATCGGCATTGTTTGCGCCCACGGTAAGGGCTTTTGTGCCCAGCACCACGTTGCCGCTGCCCGCAAGCGCGCCGATGGCCGCGCCGGTGGTCGTGCCACTGATATCTAACCTTGTGCCCGCCGCCAAGGTAACCGTGCTGCCGCTCAAGGAGCCGCTGCCCGATAGCGATAGCTCGCCGCTTTTTACGCTGGTGCCGCCGGTGTAGGTGTTGTTGTCCGTCAGCGTCAGTTTGCCTGTGCCCGCTTTGGTGAGCGTACCCGTGCCCGAAATAGTGCTAGCATATGTTCCATCGAGATAAATATCAAACACCAGCGCGCCGTTGTTGACAACAGAACCACCACCGCCACCAACGGTAGTTTTTACACTGAGGACACTTTTGGCTATTATCGTTCCGCCGTTTATGACAATGCCGCCAACAAAATTGTTGTCGCCAGACAGCGTCAGCGTGCCTGTGCCCGTTTTGGTCAGCGTGCCTGCGCCTTTGAAGTAGGCGTTACAGGTGCTGGAATCTGAGTTGTTGACCTCCACCATGCCGTTGTTTACGATAATGACGAAATCGGTAATGGTAATCGTGCCTGCCACGCCGCCGACGCCTAATTGCAGCGTGCCGTTATTTGTCAGCTCTCCGGCCGGTGCATTCACCTGAATATCAATATTGCCAAGCACAGTAAATGTGACCCCGGCGGAAATTGTGAGCGCTTCCCCACTGGCGATGGTGAGGGTATCGCCCGCCGCAAGGGTGAGGTTTTGTTTGAGCGTATAATTTGGCGTTGTGCCGGAGAAAGAAGTGGGGTTTGCCGCCACAAGCTCGTCAAGGGTATAGCTTTTTGCCATAGGCTGCATTTCGCCCTGCGCGGTGATGGCCGCCGCCTGCACATTTACCGTGACGGTGGGCAGCGCTGCATCCTGCGCAAGGGCAAACCCTGCGTCGTCCAGCGCCGCCGTGTAGCTGTATTCGCCCGTCGCGCCATCATATTCAGTGTCTGCGTTCCATGCCACGGGTACGTCGTATTCCTTGCCATCTGCGTCACAGCCTTGCAGCGTATTTGGCAGCGGCAACGCGTCGCCTACCGTAATCTCGTACTCCGTCTGGATTCCTCCGAACGCCGCAATGAGGACAGGCGCCTCCAGCGTATCGCCTGTAATTTCGCCCGCCACTGCCAATTCGTCCTGCGATGGGCTTGCTTTGAGCGGTTGTGGCTGCGGGGCAGGTTTGGGAACCTTTCCCGCGCATACGGCAATATCTTCCGTGCACGCCTCGCAGTCCGCGTTTGCGCTATCCTCCACGCACTGCGCTTCGCATACGCATTTGGGCGGCTCCTGCGGCGCTTCTTCCGCCAGCGCTGCCATAGGCAGCAGCGTCAGCACCAGCGCCAAAGCAACAAGTATACAGATAAACTTTTTTGTGACATGATAGCTTTTCCGTTTCATAATCCGCACTCCCTTAAAATGTTACTTGAAAACAGCGAGTTTCTGTGATATAGTTGGGTTAAATAATCAGCGTGGTTAAAGCACATTCGCCCACTTACCCGCAGTATACCACATAAAACCCAAAAAGCAAATAGGCAAATTGCTGTATACATGTTTACAAAGCGCGGTTTTTTTGTTAATATAGATGAAAAATCCGCTTTTTTCTTTTGGAGAATACTATAAAATGAAGAAATTTCGTACGAATTTTGAACTGGTTTTAGAGCTTTCGGGCATAGATGCCCCGGCGTTTACCCGGCAGATCGGCGCAAGCAGGAGCCAGCTTTCGTCATGGCGGTCGGGTGTACGCAAAATTGTGGCGAGCGGTCACTGGGCGGAAGATATGGCGGCAGCGTTTATCGAGCAGGACAGGCGGCGGCAGCGCCCGTTTTTGGCGGCGTTTCTTGCGGAGGCTTACCCGTTGGGTACGCCGGGCCGCAAGGGTGTGGACGAGCACATGGTCGCCTTTCTTACGGCGAATGGGCAGGATACGCCGGAGCAGCAAAAAAAACGCGCGGAATTGTATTTGAAATATGCGGCCTACCTCGCGGATAACAGGGTAGAGAACAGCGCCATCCCTGTCGAAAAGCCGCAGCCCGCGCCTGTGGTGGTAGGCTATTACGAATCGCGTCAGGTGCTTTCCGACCTTGTGGATTTCCTGACTACGCTGGACGATCCCGCGCCTATCACTTTCGTGTGCCCGGACGGCATTGACATCATCACAAAGGACGAAAAGTTTGGCATGGATATGCTTTCGCGCATGGTAACAATGCTGCTGAAAGGCCATACGCTGGATGTGGTGCTGCGCACTGATTTCAAGCTGAGCGAGGTATCGGCCTTTTCCGGGCCGTGGCTGGTGGCACACCTTTCCGGCCTGATCAAAAGCTGGTATTACGACGATTTCCGTATGATTGAAACAGACCACATCATTGTGTGCGTCAAAGACATCCTTGCCGTGCGCATCAGCGGCGACGAATACCGCTGTGAAACGTTCCGCGACAAGGCCACCGTACAAAAGCTGCAAAAGCAATGCCAAAGCTACAAACGCCAGAGCCGCCAGCATTTCCATTACGGCCTGTTTCCAAAACCGGACGGTTTTCTTGCAGGGGTGAACATTCCAACCGACGCGGTGTGCTACCTGTTCCAGCGGTTGCCGCACCTTTCCATCGGCGGGGAAAAGCTGCTCACAAAGGTTGGTCTGGACGCAAAGGAAAAGCGCCGGGTAAAAAAAGAATTTGCGCCGCTGTTCCTGTCGCCCGATTCGTTTACAAAGGACTCGCCCATCTATCACATGTTTTGCATGGACGATATAGAGGACGCGCTGGATAAACCGCGCCACCTGGATGTGGAATTACATGAAATGGCAGGGCGGCGTGTGTATATGGATACGCAGGTGTTGGTTGACCAGCTTGCGGAAATACAGCGGCTGGTTAAGTCGAACAAGAATTATTATCCCTGCTTTTTGCCGGGCAGCGCGTTTGAACGCATCAAAATGGAAATTGGCGTATGGGGCAAGGCACTTGCCATAGGCTGGCTGCCGGGGAAGCAATCCACCGCCACAAAGGAATACGCAACAATAGCTGCGCTCAATGGCTTTTGCTCCACCGTATGGAGCCGCGTCCCAAAAATCGCCAAAAGCAAAGCGGCGGCAAACCGCGCGTTAAATAAGCTGCTGAATCGCGCCGCCAAGATGGGGTATTCGGTTAAGACGTAAACTGGTAATCATTCTGCTTTTATTTGTGAGGGTGCTCAAATATTACAAAATATGATTTTGGTGCAAAGCGTGTTTTTAGCATTGCGCTGTACCAGCAAGCAGTGCAAGTGTATAGCTAAGTTTATAGAACTCTCAGATAAAGCATGGATATTTGCTGTGTTAACTGCTATTTACGTTACATCATGCCAAGCACGGTTTACGGTTTGATTCCACGACCTAACCTCTATCCTACTCCCGCATGTTATGCTCACGACAAAACCGAAAAAATGGCTCCGAAGGGGTCAAAACTATTATATTTCTTGGAAAAAGCAAGTATTTTAGTGAATTTCAG
>JAJDHD010000089.1 GCA_030266015.1 Christensenellaceae bacterium OttesenSCG-928-K19
CGGGCGCGTCACATCGCCAATCCCCAAGCGAATTACGTCTTTATCCGGATGGGCGGCGGTGAATTCGGAAACACGCCGGGCGATCTCGGAAAACAGGTAGCTGCCCTGCAACCGCTCATAGTTTGAATTGATTTGAAACATCCTTTATACTCCTAAAAAATGATAAAATGAATCACACTTCTCTATTCTACCTTATGTTGTGCATATAACTCAACACTTTTTCTCCAATAGTACTATATATTCGCTGTTAAAAGGCCTGTATATCTTTGCCAGAGCGGATTTAAGGCGAAAAACCGCTTGCATTTGATGCATGGTTGGAGTATAATATTTATACGGTAAAATCAGGGAAGATATGCCGAAAAATCAAGGAAGATTTTTTCACACGGATGTGAGCGTAAATCAAAGGAGTGATTGTAATGAGAATCAACAATTCCACCCAGATGAACGTGTACAACAACTACACGAAAATCGGCTCGATGCTTTCATCCACGGCGCAAAAGCTGGCATCCGCAAAGCGGATCAACAGTGCAGCGGATGATGCAGCAGGACTGGCAATTTCCGCTAAAATGTCTGCCCAGCTGCGCGGCCTCAACATGGCTGCGCGCAACACCCAGGACGCGGTGTCCCTTGTGCAGACGTCGGAAGGCGCCATGCAGGAAACAGAATCTATTTTGCAGCGCATGAATGAGCTTGCGGTGCAAAGCTCGAACGGTATTCTATCGAAATCCGATCGCGCAAAGCTGAGTGACGAGTTCAACCAGCTACGACAGGAAATCAACGACATTTCCAAAAACACCAATTTCAACAACATGAACATCCTGGACGGGTCGCTTTCCGCACAGGGCTCCACACGCACGGCTACTACGGAGGGGATTTTTGTGAATTCCACCATGCAGCCCGCGGCAGATGCCGCGTCTATGACGCAGCAGGTGAGCTTCGACGCCTCGCAGATCACAAACGGGCAGCAGGCACAATTTAGTGTGGACCTGCAAAGCTTTGCGATCGCAGGTGCGGGCACGGGCGAGCAATTCCAGCTTGCTGTGGGAGACCAGACGCTGGCAATGGATTTGACCGCGGGGCAAAGCTATGCCGCGGCCGACCTGGCGCAGGGCATTGCGGACAGCCTGCAAGGCCAGAGCGTGCAGATTGACGGCAACAGCTACAATGTTGGCGTGTCGGGCAGTGGCGTGCTGGAGTTCACGCTGGATAATGGCGGCGATGTGGCAAATAACGTGGCGGTTTCCCAGCAGACGATGGAAAGCTATGCCGTAAGCGCGAGCTATGCCGCAGCGGACGGTGCTTCCCCGGTATCTGGAACGGCGAGCGGCGCGGTGGCGTCCATGCCGGTGATGGTATCTGAGGGAGTGGCACATAACGCGACCGGCCCAAAGATAACAACGGCTTCGTTCAGCGGCAGGCTGGGCGTGGGCGATGTGTTCCGCATGAACGGCAAGCAGTTTGAGCTTGTATTGCCGGGCGGTACGCCCAAAAACCAGTATGCCTCGGCTATTGGGATTTTTGAGGGGTCTTCAAACGATCAGATTTTGCAGGCGATGCGCGAGGCATCCATAAGCATGTTTGGCGATACGTTTGAAATATCCACCCAGGGCAGTGAAATAAGATTTGAACAAAAGGTATCCGGTGAAGGCGAAATGAATGTCAGCTTTACCTCCGGGCAGCAGGTGAACACCTCGGTGCAGGTGGATCCGGCGCGCCTGCGGGCGGGCGATACCATCTCCCTGAGCTTGACAAACAGGCAGGGAGAAACAATAACCAACACCTATACACATATGGAAGGCAACGGTATGGATGAGATTGCCGCTGCGCTGACGCAGGGAGCGAGCGCAAAGGTGAGCGGCAATACAATGCTGTTCGACAACGCCTCTGCTAATCTGGAGTTTAATCCTGTGCAGCAGCAGGGCTCTGGCATTCGCATACAAAGCGGCCCCACAGAGGGCGAGCGGACGGCAATCGGTATTCGTTCATTGAATTCTGCCGACCTGGGGATAGACGATCTGGACATCTCCACGCAGGGCGGCGCAAGCCGTGCCATTACATCCATCCGCAGTGCGTTGGAAATGGTTTCCGATCAGCGGTCTACACTTGGCGCAACGCAAAACAGGCTGGAATCCAAGATGTCTAACCTGCGCCAGTCGGCGGAAAACCTGACGGCGGCGGAAAGCCGTATTTCCGATGCGGATATGGCGGAGGAGATTATTAACTTTACAAAATACAATATCCAGAACAAGGTGGTAACAGCCATGCAGGCACAGGCAAATTCCATGATGTCGCAAAATGTGTTGTCGCTGCTGCGGTAAAGGCAAACGAACGAAAAGGCATATGCAAAAGCATGTGCCTTTTTTGCTGCCTGCGCCCGGATTGTAATTTGACAGAGGCGCAAGGAAGCAATATAGTGCTGGTAAAGAAAGATGAGGACAGGTGACGGCATGAAATATGAGCCAAAGATGGAAAAAGAAATGATGTGCCCCGTTGAATATGGGCTTACAATTTTCGGTGGAAAATGGAAATCGAGGATATTGTGCGTGTTGTCCTCGGTGAGCGTGATGCGCTATAGCCAAATCAGGAAGGAGCTGGGTAATATCACCGACGCGGTGTTGGCGGCAATGCTGAAGGAGCTGATGGCCGATGAGCTGGTAAGCCGCAGGCAATACAACGAGATTCCCCCAAAGGTAGAGTATGCCCTGACGGAAAAGGGGAAATCGGTGCTGCCTATTTTGCAAAGCATATGCCACTGGTCGCGACTGCAAACCAAGGATGAGCTGGATAAAAAGCTGCCGCCGTGCAGAACCTGTACACAGCTTTCACTATGAAACTTATTAGTTGCTTATAAATTTCCTAATATATTTACATCGCCAAGTAGCTCTTGCTATACTGCACTCATGGAACGCATCCAAAAAACAAAGCGGAGGGACAAAGAAATGAGTGCAAAAGCTTATCTGGAGATTACGATGACGATTGACGAGGCAAACCGCCCGGCTGCGGCAAAGATTTATACCGATTACCGCCAGCCGTTCCTTGACCAGATCAAAGGGGCGCAGACCAAGGACTTGCTTGTGCGCGGCGAGGACGTGCAGGTGCTGCATGGGTTTGATAGTGTGGAGAACGCAAAGGCTTATTTGGACAGCGAATTATTTAAAAATGATGTGTTTGTGGGTCTGAAGCCGCTCTGGAGCGCAGACCCGGAGGTAAAAATCTATGTTGTTGCCTGACAGTCAGGGTTGAAAAGCGAACCAGAATGCACGAGTATGACAAAAGACCGCTCAATAGAGCGGTCTTTTGCTGATTTTTTAATGTTCCAATACATCAATAATAATGATGCCGCCGGCTTACGCCGGATTTGTTTCAATCAGTTGTCGGACACATAGGGCAAAAGTGCCATTACCCTTGCGCGCTTGATGGCAACTGCAAGCTGCCGCTGATGCTTGGCGCATGTGCCGGACGCCCGGCGGGGCGTGATTTTACCGCGCTCTGTCAAAAACTTGCGCAGCCTGGCAATATCTTTATAATCTATGCTGTCCATTTTATCCGCGCAGAACGCACACACTTTTCTTCTGGGGCGTCTGCCGCGCATGGGCCTTCTTGCTCTTTCTTCGCTCATGAGATACTCCTTTCGTTAGAACGTGGCTACATTCAGCCACTCCACAGGTTTGCCTGGATTACCATGGGGTTTTCGCTTCCCTTTGGTTGCGGATACCCTGTGTGTGGGCAATTTCCCGTGATCCCTCTTTGATAGAGGCTGTTTTTCGCAAAATACAAACGCGTATTTTGTGAAATAGTTTTTTTGTTTGGCCTGCTTACCTGCCGGATCAATCAGAAGGGCAGCTCTGCGTCGTCAAGCGGCTGGAAGTCGGAAAGCTCTTCCGCAAACAGGTCGTCGGCATTGGCCTGCGCCTGTTGCTGCTGCCCTGCCGCGGGGGCGTCGCCCCGGTCTGCACCTGCGCCGCCTGGGTTTTGCGCTTTGCTGGTGACGAACTCTACATCCTCGGCAACCACTTCGGTTACATACTTTCTTACGCCGTTGGCGTCGTCATATGTTCTTGTCTGGATAGAACCGGAAAGGCCGATCTTTGACCCCTTTACAAAGTACTTTGCCACAAAATCCGCCGTGGAACGCCATGCAACACAGTTGATGAAATCTGCCTGCTGCTGGCCGTCTTGTGACTTGTACCTGCGGGACACGGCTACCGTAAAGCTGGTAACGCTGATGCCGCCCGATGTTGTTCGAAGCTCCGGATCCCTTGTTAAATTACCTACCAAAATCACTTTATTCATTCGCTTTTTTCTCCATGTGGGCAAACGGCAAAACAACCGTGCCGCACGTTTGTTTCCGGCCGGATCGTCTTTTATTCTTTGTCCAGATTCACAACCATGTAGCGCAATACGTCGTCAGAAATTTTATAATTTCTTTCAAGCTCTGCCGGAACTTCCGGCGGCGCTGCGAATGTCATCAATACATAATATCCATCATTGATATACTGGATAGGATAAGCAAGTCTCTTTTTTCCCCATTCATCGGTTTTTTCGATTTCGCCGCCGTTGTTTGTGACGATATCAGAAAAACGCTTCACGAGGGAGTCTTTCTTTTCCTCTTCCATATCAGGCTTCAGGATGTACATTGATTCATACTTCACCATGAAAATCACCTCCTTATGGTCTAAGGCCCCGCTTTTTGCCTGCGGAGCAAGGACGTTCCAAAAAATAATTATAAACAGGTTGGGAGGCAAAGTCAAGCAAAAGCGCTGGGTTATTGAAGTTTGCCGGCGGAAAAGGCAATTTAAAAACGCCCATGCAGGGCGCTTTGTCATTCAGTGGGGGCGTCTTCTCCCGTGCCCGTATCATCGGAAGGCGGGGCGCTTTGCCCGGCGTCATCTTCTGACGGGGGAGGAGTGGGATTGCTTTCCGGCTCGCCGAGGGAACCGTCTGTGCCTTCGCACAGAACCTTTAAAATAACTTCATTCATTACAGACCTCCTAACATAATGCATGAGTTTATAGTATTCAGTTGTATAAGTTTGGTGTTTTGTAATCAATTATGTAAGATAATTGTAGCAATGAATTGTGATGAAACTATGATGAATGGCTGGAATTTCCCTTGCATAACGAAACCTATTGACGAAAGCTCCACAAAA
>JAJDHD010000009.1 GCA_030266015.1 Christensenellaceae bacterium OttesenSCG-928-K19
CGAGGGAAAGTTATACCCACAGGGCATGCGTGAGCCCGGCAAAACGGCGAATGTTAGTGGAAAGAGTATGCCAAGCATATCATTTGTCTGAACGTCGTGCTTGTCGGGCGCTAAAACTAAATCGCTCATGTATCAGATATAAGCCTGTCAATCGAGCGGATGAAGACGAGATAAGCACAAAGATTATTGAGCTTGCTTGCGAATATGGCAGATATGGATATCGACGCATCACGGCCATGCTGAGATTGCAGGGGTATATCATCAATCATAAACGTGTAGAGCGCATCTGGCGGGAACAAGGACTAAAGGTTCCAAGGAAGCAACCCAAAAGACGCAGATTGTGGCTGAATGATGGTAGCTGTGTCCGTTTAAGGGCAGAGCATAAGAATCATGTATGGAGCTATGATTTTGTATTCGACAGACTATCCAATGGACGGCAGATAAAATGGCTGAACATCATAGATGAATACACGCGTGAATGCCTTGCCAGCATCCTCAGGCGGAGCTGGCAATACATGGATGTCATCGAGACTCTCTCAGGGCTGTTTGTGCAGCATGGCTGCCCGGAATACCTTCGGGGTGATAATGGCAGTGAGTTTACCGCAACGCATATCCGGGAGTGGGTTCGGGATGTCAATGTTACAACGCTGTATATCGAGCCGGGAAGTCCCTGGGAGAATGGATACTGTGAAAGCTTCAATTCCAAAATGCGGGACGAGTTCCTGAATGCCGAGATTTTTGATGCCATGTTTGAGGCACAGGTGTTGACCAAAAAGTGGGTGGAAACCTATAATACGATTAGGCCACATAGTTCCATTGGATACAAGCCGCCTGCTCCGCAGACACTACAAGATTGTGCTTAAGACTCTCACCCTATTTGCGGACAAGATTCTGGGGGCTGGCCATTATGCAGCAACGAATCTAAGCGACGAGGCATATATTGAAGCGCTATACCTGGCCATGCTGGATCGGGGATTCGCAGGGAAGGGAAGTCTGGGGAACCCTGCTAAAGAACGGATACAGTCGCAACCAGGTATTTGAAGTGATGCGCGCCTCCTATGAACTTGATCTTTTATGTAAGGAGTTTGGTATTACTCAGGGATGAGCCGACGGGAAGTGTGGCAACGAAATTATGACTGCGAAGCCAGATCAATTTGCACGCCCTTGATTGCCAATCCCGTTACTGAACCCGATATATCGGTATACAGTGGAATCGCATTTTCGGCATAGATCACCACTTCCATTACGCCCTCACTCAGCAACGCCATTGGAACCATGACCGGCGACAAGCTTGTCCCGGGGTATAACCATTCCTCCGACAACAATTCCCCGTTTACGTACACTTTGCACCACTGAGCAAAAATTTCTTCATTTACCATTGGATCGGCATCTACAGCCAATACAACATCTCCGTCATTCACTGTATAACCTTCTAACGGAAATACCATTGAAACCGTATCCTTGATTGCCCATCCTCCCCAATTTTCCGGACTGCCCGTCAGCCCTGAATTTTTCGGATATCCATTATCCATATAATCCCGCAACGCTGGATCGCTCTTGGTATAGGGCACATATTCGCCCAATCCTATTTTAGTAGGATAACGGTCGGGTGCCTCCATGATTGTATCCGTCGTATAAATCGTATTGAGTTTTAAATTTCCCAGCACATCCTCTACGGAAACTATAATACTGTCTATCACGCCCTCTTTCGGTATCTGATAATAATAGACAGCGCCTACACGGTCAACAAAATCCACCTCTTCCCCATTTACCATCACAACAGGCAAAGCGCTGTTGATATTTCCAGACAACAGTGTATCCATAGCAAGATAAGGGTGCTCATTTTCGTACGCAAGGTTTGTGAATACCGCTTCTCCTTTGCCTTTCTCTCCGGCAACATGCATGCCTTTCACGCGGTTGTTTTCATCCAGGCCCTCGACTTTGACCTCTTGATTATGGTCATATAGCAACGCATATGATTTTAATCCCGTATACCACACAAAAGGTGTAATGGTGTTACCAAAAAGCGGTATTGTATCATACAATGGCTTGTCAGATATATAATAACATGTCCCGTCCGGATTTTTTTCCAAGGAAGCGACAAAGGCTTGAAAATCATCCTTCTTCAGTTCATCATCGGCTTCATCAAGATATGAAAAATTCACATTATATAAATAGCTTGACGCTGTCATCGGAATTTGATATCCGGCAGTAGCAGCCATTGCCTCTCCCACATTTACTGTAGAATATTCATCGATCCCCAATCCATTGGTTTGCTTCGCTGACACCATAACCGCATACTCTTTTTGCTCTTCTTCATACTGCATTCTCACCGGCAACGCCGCCCTCGAAGAGCCGTAGATCCCTGCCACGCACAAGAAAGCTGACATGATGATAAGGCCCATATGCTTTTTTTGTACTTTATGCAAAAACCAAAGCACGGTATATACCCCTGCCCCAATCAAAAAACCAACAATGTATAAAATCACAGACTCCGTATCAAATATATGCTTAACAAACCAAGCTGCAGCACTTACGTTTCTTGCATTATACCTTTCTAGGTAAGTAAGATCGCCCCCCACATAATACAATACGAGGAAAGCTGCCACAAGAATTCCAATAACAATAAAATATATTCTCTTTCTTAGCTCCGGGTCTTTTTGTTTGGTAAGTGCGTACAATCCGATACAAATCATTAAGGGCACCATAATTTCTATATAACGCCCATAAAAAACATTATCCATACGGGCATCAGCTTCCGGATTTAGATTTCCAAACCAAAGAAGCATCACACAAAGATATGCAAGAAAAGAAGTCGCGATAAACAACAACGTATAATCTGTCAGGCTTTTACTCTTAAGCCCACCTTTCAGGGCGCCTACCGCTCTTGCAACGGCATATGCCAGACCGCTTAGCGCAACGCCAAAAGATCCCAGAAAAAGATATACTCCGGTGCCTGCTGCTTTTGTCGCATAGCTCTCTGCCGAATTTTCTTTCAAAAGCCTTATCACCTGCGATACCGGGTTTCTTGCCGGCGAAGAGGTCCTCGCTGCAGATAACTCATAGGCGTCCACTGACTGCACCATGATAAAAAGCACCGCCACAACCAAAATTGGAACAAGGAAAATGATATTCTCTTTCAGTATAAACGCATCTGCACGTCGATATAGTAAAAAAAACAACAAGAGCAAAAAACAAAAAATAACAACAATCGGCAATGTCCTTTTATGTACAAAGTAGATATAAAAAACCGCACCTCCCAACAACAATGAGTAAATCAGTTTGCGCGTTAAAAAGAGTTGTATGAGGAGCAGAACACATACGCTTAAAACAAGCGTCAACAGGCACTCGCTCAAAACAAAAACAGAATAAAAACATAATGATGGGTAAAGCGACGCGGTGAATGCAAATATCGCCGCCGTCTCTCCGGAACAACGGAACAACTTTATCATAATCGCTTTTAACGCAAAAAAGTTCAATACAATAAATACGGTTTGCATCACAAGCATTGACCGATATAGCTCAATGGGGTCGCTGAATATCTTCGCCTGCAGTGCATAAAAAATCGCGCTCCCCGCATATCCGTCATAGATATATTCATATCCGTTCGCAAGAGTCTGCGCCGGCATAATAAATGCCAACTCATCCGACAGAAACTCAGGCAAAAGCCTATCTTGCTGCAGCAATGAGCAGATCAAAAACAAAGCTCCAGCAAAAACGCCGCTTAATATGATTTCCCTTTTTTGCTCTTTTTTTATAGATATCGCCATAATAATCTTATTCTTTGCTCCCTCAGGAAGACCATTAACCTTAACCTGTCATTGGCAATACATAGAGATAATAGATTCCATCCTCAAGCCTGAAAGTATAGATCAGACTCTCCGCCTTCCCTTCTTCTGGCTTGGTTGTCAGGAAGTAGCCTGACTGCTCACATAACACGGAATACGCTTCTTCGACCGTGTATTTGCTTTCATCCATTAAATCCTTATACCTGTATACGCTATCATATTGGTATTCAAAAAACGTAAACGCATTTGCAATTCTCGCGGCAGATGCTTGGGGGTTTGGCGTTCCGGTTTCGATCTCATCCGAGATTACAAAATTTCCCACAACCTTGCCCGGCAACGCTTTTCTGATTTCATAAACAATATTTTGGTGATACCGTTCCTGTGGAACATACATCAGGCGATTTTGGATAGCCGAACCCGCCATAACAGCATAAAAGCTTATTATGGCAGACAGGACAAACCCAGAACAAAATACTTTTCGGTCTTTTTTTGAAATTACGAGTAGAAAAGAAACAATGCAACAGATGATTCCCAGCATCAAAAGTCCAATTCCTACATCTAAATACGGAAACATATCATAACCGTTAATCCTTTGTATTAACGAAGTGTACGTGCCACTAATCGTTTTGGGGATAATATATAGATACCCACAAAGCAAAATTGCCAACGACACAACCATCGGCCAAATATGTGATCGAATGCTCCCATCCCTAGCCGGTTCTTTTGATAAGCTAGCCATTTTGTGTACTGCAACAACAATGAATCCAACAATAGGGTATAAAATATACCGGCCCAGTAACCTTCCCACTTTCATTGTCATTGGCACACCCTCTACCCAAATAGGAAGAGTCGATGTGTGGTTGGTCGCAGTGATAATCAAAGCGACAGCAATAACAAATGAAAAAAGGAACAAGTAATCTTCCGTTTTTTTGTCACCCTTCGCAAACAAATCTTTCCATTTACATACAATGAAGAAAAGCCATGGTGCCAGAACCAAAACAAAATAGCTACAGTACCCAAAAAACCATGAAGCAGTGCTGGCCGGCGTCCGCGCTGATTTCATCAACCCAATGGCATCGCTGTAATCTCCGGTTACAGTCCTTATAAAAGTAAGGCCATTCGCATATCCATAATAAAGCCAGGGAAGATACAGTGAAAAAACAACAATTATCATAACAAAAAGCATGCCAATGCGCTTCTTTAAGGGAATCCCTTTTCGTCTTATTACAAAATATTTAAAAATCCATGCAAGCGCAAACAACAACAATAATACCCAGCCTTGGTGCCTTGTCAATATAAAGCCTGCCAGCAATGCCGCAAGGATAAAATTATCTCGCCAAAAATGAACATCCTTATTATTAAACAGAAAATACAACGCAAAGATAAACAATGGGAAAAACAGGTTTTCGCTCATAATAAACGCCGGAAAATGCCAATTCATCGGAATCGCCATAAAAAGCACAGCGCAAAGCACGCCCCACTTTGGTTCTAAAACAAGCCGCGCCAGTTTATATACGCCTACAACTGCCACACAAGAAAGTATGATATTAATGAACTGCATCGCCCGATAACTGATCACGGGATCATCAAACACAAACGCCGGCGCAAGAACCAGCGAATAAAGAGGCGGATAATTCGTAGTATGTGAGAACTCATTAATAAATTGCAAATTAAAGGCGTTCTCCGCGACTGTTTTATAAAACAACTCATCGCCAAAACCGATCGGACCCTTTTGTGCGGCACATCCTAATATTTTAACGACAACCGATGCCAGAATAAACGCCGCCAGCAAGCATCCCCATTTATTCTTTACAAAAAAAGAATTCTGCTTTTCGCCCAAATTACTCGCACTTATTGTTTTGCTCACTCTCCGAAGTCCCTTCTAATTATTTGCTTTGTCTAATTCGATATTATACTGTGCCAACGCTTTTTTATCAACGTTTTTATGCAGCATGCGTTAGGTCAAATAGATATAAGATAATTTTTCGGGGCTCAAATATACATTGACCCCAGCATACCAAAGTGCTAAAATCAATTTGAATAGTTTATAAGGAATCTATATATGACAAGCGATACAAACAAAAAAATCCCTTGGGGAAAAATCGCAAAGATAGCCGGTGGTATACTGACAGTTGTCAGTATTATTTTTGTAATCCGGTATTTTATCCAGATGGATATCGACTTTTCTCTCTTGTTGAATCCACAAATCATTCTTTCGATAATATTAAGTGGCGCAACCACTTCGTTTGCACTTTTTTTACTGGCTTGTGGCTGGAAAACGATATTGGGAATGTTTTCCACCCAGCCTATACCCACGGCCACGGTGGTAGAGATTTATGGTCAGGCTAATCTCAGCAAATATGTACCCGGAAATTTTATGCATTATGCAATGCGCAATATTTTGGGGAAAAAATATGACCTATCACAAAAGCATATGTTGATCTCCTCCATACTCGAATTGATGCTTGTTGTGTTAGCCGGCATTGTCCTTGTCGCTGCTTTTGCCTGGAACGGACTGATTGCGACCATCCGACAAACTCTCGCGGAAGGAATCTTAAAAAAAGAATGGATTGTACTGCTTGTGATTGCGGCCGTGATCGTTGTCATCGCTCTGCTGGTTTATATGAAGAAAAAAGGATATCTATCCTCCTTGAGGCGGAAAAGTATTGTTGCGACATTTAGCATCTACGCCGCATCGCTTTTTGTCAATTCCATTGCCTTTTTTATCACCTTACTCTTTATTGACGCACAGGCCGCTTTGCAAGCGCCGTTTACTATCTGCGGCTTTTTCCTTATTTCATGGCTTGTTGGCACGCTGGTCCCCGGTGCCCCCGGCGGACTTGGCATACGCGAATATGTGATGCTGCTTTTGTTGGCACAATTTTTTAGTGAAACGGACATTGCGCTAGTATTGATCGTATCACGTTTAGGGAGCGTGCTGGGCGATGTTTTGATGTACCTAGTGGCACTGTTGCTAAAAAAGAATACTGCAAACAAAGAGAAGCTTTTAGGAGATATAAAAGTATTATGAAATTGATTATTCAAATTCCTTGTTACAACGAAGAAAATACCCTGTCTTATGTAGTTCAGGATCTTCCAAAGCAAATTGCAGGAATCGACATTATCGAAACCCTTATTATTGATGATGGATCGACAGACAGAACTGTAGATGTTGCGCGTGAGCTTGGTATAGACCATGTGGTCAAATTTCCAAACAATAAAGGATTAGCCTATGGTTTCATGGCTGGGATTGATGCCTGCCTAAGGCTTGGAGCTGATATTATTGTCAATACTGACGGTGATAACCAATATTACGGCGGCGACATCCCATGTCTTGTCCAGCCGATTATCGAAAAAACTGCCGAGATCGTGATTGGTGATCGTGATACCGATAATATTGCGCATTTTTCTTCGTTAAAAAAACGCCTGCAAAAAACCGGCAGCACTATCGTACGAAAGGCGTCCGGCAGCAATGTGACGGATACAACCAGTGGATTCCGTGCATATTCACGTGATGCCGCAATGAAGCTCAACGTACTTTCAGAATATACCTATACACTGGAAACCATTATTGATGCAGGAAACAAGAAACTCGGCATCGCCAATGTCAAAATCAAAACAAACAAAAAACTTCGCGAATCGCGTTTGTTCAAAAGCATGTGGGGCTATATCAAGCGTTCTGCGGGTACGATCATTCGAACTTATATTAGCAGAAGATCCCTGAAGGTTTTCCTGACCGTGGGAACCATTGTTTTAATCGTGGGACTTATCCCCGCAATCCGTTTTTTATATTTCTTTTTTCAGGGCGATTCCGGGCATATCCAATCGCTTATATTATCTAGCATTTTAATTGTTACTGCCGTAATGATCTATGTGTTTGGTTTTCTTGCCGATATGGTAACCGCTAACCGGAAAGTCATCGATGAAATTTTATATCGTATAAAAAAGCTGGAATATGATGCTGCAAGAAACAAAAATCCGAGGGAGTCAGATGAGTAAAAATTGGGGTGTTTTAAGTAATTTCCTTGCAAAATTACGTTTTGGAAAAGCTGCAAAGCAGGTCAGTAGCTACGCGATCATTTGCGATGTAGGTTGTGGTGTCCATGGTTCTTTTTTACATTATGTTTCCGGCAAAATTCAAAAAGGCTATGGGTTTGACAAAAAGGTCGAGCCTGCCCAAAATGAAAAAATCAAATTAGAAATTATTGATGACCTTGAGCAGGGTCTTCCGCTCGCCGATGAATCCGTTACCGATATTGTTATGCTTGCATTGATCGAGCATCTTTACTCGCCGGACTTTTTGTTAAAAGAATGTTATCGCGTGCTCAAACCAGGCGGACGTGCTATTTTCACCGTTCCCTCGCCACAGGCCAAGCCTTTATTAGAATTCCTAGCGTACAAATTGCACATTTGCTCGGAAGTAGAAGTCCGGGATCACAAACATTATTACTCAAATGCGCAGTTGAAAGGACTATTTTATAACGCAGGATTTGCGGATGTAAAGGTCGGCCGCTTCCTGTTTTTTTTGAATCAATATGGCTGCGCTTTCAAAAATTAGTCTCTGATCAAATCTGTTTTTTATTCTTTTGCTTTATAAGGCTCATATTGCGAAAATTCAATGTGTGATGACTCATACGGCCCTCCATCGACACTAATATATACGCTCTCCACGCCTTCCATGTTGTTGAGATAACTATTCGCTATGCTCTCCAAAACCGCACTCTCTCCGGACGAGCCTAAATTAGAGGTGTAAATACTTTTTTTCAAATCTATATATATGCTGTCGTCACGCAGTTCCACCGAATTGGGCTCAATTGGAGTCTCGTCCAATGGCTTTTCAAAAAACTGTTCCGCAATAATCTTAAATGGCTGAATTAGCAACGTTTGTTCTCCCACCTCTTTTTTTATTGTTTTGGTTTCATTCTCCACAACATCAAAGTATTCATACTCGATAACGTTATTTCCAAAACTAACCGGAGTTTGAGCGTCTGCATCTAAGGGCGAGGTAGGCACAGGTGTAGGCGTAGGTGCGGGAACAACCGTGGGGGTAGGTGTAGCGGAAATATTCTCCGCTGCCTCTGTCTGCGCTATTTCCTGCCTGTTCTTTGCCTGCGACCCCAAGACCACGGCCAGTAGAATAACCACAACCGCTATAATGATAACAACCAATACAATCTTTGCCGTTTTTTTCATAAAAAGAACCTCAATACACTTTTCCTAATACTTTAACACAATGTCCTCAAAAACGCGAACGCAAAATGTAATAGAAACGTAAATATTTTGTAAAGATCACTTCTGCTTTCAAAAAACACCGCCGTTTTCTTGATTTCAGGCATTCATGGTGATATAATTGTTATGCTTACATCCAGGGGCGTAGGAAATTGTTTTGAATTGTTACAGAATCGAAATATTTTCGAGCTTGTTAAGAATAATTGAATGAAGAGTAGGAGTCATTATGTCGAAAACTGTAAACCCTTTAAAGATCTTGTTGGCCTTGCTTTTGATTGCCGCGATAGTAACCGGGATACTTCCCATTATCCCGCAATCCACAGCACAGGCTGCCAATGGGAAAATTGTTGTGATAGACCCGGGGCACGGAATGGATGACATCGGTTGTACTGGCATCGGAGGTAAAACCGAAGCAAGCGTAAATGCTGGCTTGGCCTATAACACGGCCAAAAAGCTCCAAGCAAAAGGATATACTGTTTATTTGACTCACAAAGTCGACAAATGGATATCAGGTGCTACTGATATTCCTGTATTACTTACCTATTATAGTAGCAAATATGATTTTGAAACCGAATTGGCTCCTACAGCAAATTCATTGGCCCCTGATCTATATATCAGTATTCACAATAATTCTTATACCAGCAGCTCCGCAAAAGGAACTGAAGTTTACTACACTTCACGCCAAAACTCCACTTACCTTCCGCGTTCCAAAGATCTTGCCTCTATCATGTTGAACCAGCTTACCAGCCTCGGTTTTACTTCAAACCGTGGTGTAAAAGATTTTGTGGACAGTACCGGCCGTGACGGCCCCATACGGCATATGCTTTGCCCTGCTGTTGTTTTAGAATGCGGTTTTTTGACAAACCAAAGCGATTATAATTATATTACCAGCGCTACCGGCACAAATAACATTGCTACTAAAATTGCGACAGGTGTTGATGATTTCATTGCAAAATATCCGCAAAAGATCCAACACGACCAAATTCCGCCCACAATAAGCGGTGATATTGAACTGGGAACGACGGATCCGACCCAAGCAATGCAGTTTGCCGTTTCTGCAAGCGGTGTTACTGATTCTGGCTCTGGCATCAGCACTGTGGAATTCCACGTCTGGCCACAGGCAACCGGCTGGGGTAATTCCAAGAAAATCATCTTCTCTGCCGCGCAGGTATCAGGCACCAACAATTGGGCCGCATATATAGATTTAAACCGTTTTGACAACGGACTATACCCATATGTGATAGAATTACATGCCATGGATGTTGCCGGGAACAAGGCAAAACTTGGCAGTACAATAATTAATCGGGCCGCTGCTGATTCTACCATAAGCGCTTCTGGTCTTTCATTCGGTGCCACAAACCCCTGTTATGCGGATGGCATGGCTGTTGTCGTCAGTGGCGTTTCCGCCGCACGTGGTATACAAAATGTAGAAGTTGTCGCTTATAACCCCGCAAGCCGCCGCAGCACAACGGCCCTGTATACCGCAAGCAACGCAGGAAACGGCAATTGGGCGGTTTACTTTAATATAGCAAATCACAATAATGTTTATGGCTACTATAACTTTGACGTCTACGTAAAAGATACCACCGGGTCTAGGGTCAAGGTGCTCACGACCAAAACCATCGCCATAGCGAAGGATACCACCGGACCCACGGCTTCCAAGCTTGTGTTCGGCGCGGCAAACCCAACAACGGAAAATGCTTTCGCTGTGCAGGTGCAAGGCGTCAGCGATCCCTCTGGCGTTGCAAGCGTTTCTTTCAAAATATGGCATGAGAGTGATGGCGCAGGCAAGGCAGTTACTGTGAATGGCGCCAATGCGGGCAACGATACTTGGGCAGCTTATTTCTCAACCAGTGCTTTTGCCGGCCGCACAGGAACTTATGTATTCCAGGCAATCGGTGTCGATGGCAAAGGCAACCGCTCGGTGATGAAGCAATCCTCTATCCGGATTGCGACAGATACCGTACCGCCCACTATCAGTTCGGTTTCGCTTGGCGCGTCCAGCCCCACTTATGCAAACGGGTTTGCGATGGTTGCCCAGGCTTCCGACAATATCGGCATCGATTATGTACAGTTTGCAGTATGGAAGGCTTCTGATGGATATGCAACGCGTAAAATTTACCGTGCAGCGGATGTAGGAAAGGGTAGCTGGGCCGCCTATTATCCTATTACAGGGAGCGGCGACTATAAAGTGCGCGCCTGGGTAGTTGATGCCGCCGGAAATACAACGGCATCGTCGGATGTGCCAATCACCATTGGCCATGACGCAGCCCCGCCCACTGTCGGTAGTATTTCGTTTGGCACAACCTCCCCAACAGAAGCAGAAGGTTTTGCCGTTGTCGCTTCCAATGTTCAAGATAGTTTAAGCGGAGTCAAATCCGTCTCCCTTGAGATTTACAGGCAGGCTGACGGAGCGGCTTCCAAAAAAGTGATTCCCATGAGCAAGAGTTCAAATAATAACTGGGCATCCTATTTCAACATCGCCACCTGTGGCGGAAAGCACGGCACCTACATCTTCAACGTTGTCACAACCGACAACCGTGGAAATACGGGTGTCGCAAAGCACGGTTCCGTCGTTGTAAATCAAGATAAGACCGGCCCACAGATTGGTGATATTTCCTTCGGAACAAATAGCCCCACTGTAGCGCAAGGGTTTGCTGTCGTTGCAAATAATATCTCCGATATCAATGGCCTTTCTTCAGTAAAAATTGAAGTGTGGAACAATGCCGCGGGCGCAGCAAACAAAAAGGTCTACACGGCCACCAGCTCCAATGGACGTGACTATGCCATCTACTTCACCATGTCACAATTTGGCTACGCAAAAGGTAATTATACATTTAAAGTAATTGCCACAGATGGAAAAGGCAACACATCCAGTAAAGCATCTGTGCTCAACGTTGGATCAGTGGAAGGGCTGCCAACCTCAAACGGTATTTCGCTTGGTGCTTCCAGTCCGACAACAAGTACCGCTATGGCGCTCTCAGTAACAAATATACAAAGCGCTGCCGGCATCCAAAAAGTGGAAATCGCTGCATGGTCCAACAACAATGGTCAGGACGATCTGACATGGTACAAATGCAGCCAGAGCGGCCAGAACAACTGGAGTACCTATTTCAATACGGCTGCACATGGTTATGATACGGGAATATACCTGTTTGAAGCTTATGTGACAGACCGCAATGGGCTGAAAGTTTGTGTCGCACAAAATCGAATTGCCATACAGCACACACCAGCGACATCGTCAGGTATTTCACTTGGGGCGGCAAACCCGACAAAAGAAACCGCGTTTGCGGTCGTTGCAAATAAGGTAACATCACCTTATGGTTTGAAATCTGTGTCTGCCAAAATATGGGCCGAAAACCTTGGCGCTGCTTATGCAAAAACTTATACCATGGCTCCTGATGGAAAGGGCAACTACTCCCTATTCTATACTACGTCACAGCAAGATTATGCTTGCGGTAAATATTACATCGAAGTTTATACTACAGACGGCCTCAACCGACAAGACAAGGTTGCGTCAACAACCATTACTGTTGATAAAAATACCAGCTTAACAAATATGGTGGCGCTTTCCATTGGCGCGGTGAACCCGGCAAAAACAAATGGTTTTGCTATGGTCGCAACCAATGTAACCTCTCCGGTCGGGGTGAAGAATGTTCAATTCAAGGTATGGCCGTCCTCTGCGCCTGCCGCAGCCTATACCTATAACGCAACCCATAATGGCAAGGGGAACTGGGCCGCTTATCTGAGCGTTGGAAACCACGGGAACCAGTATGGAGAATATGTGATCCAAGCAATTGGTATAGATCAAAAGGGTGTGTCTAATATCATGGGAGTAGAGAGAATTACACTGATCAATCCGTCTTACCATGATATTTTGGGAACCTCGGATGCCACACGAGCACAAATGATCAACTACTTTAAGTCCAAGGCTACATTCCCATCCTTCTATGGTATGACACTGGAGCAATTTGTAGACATCTATATCCAGGAGGCGGCAGCAGAAGGGATCAAAGCGGATATCGCTTTTGCCCAGATGATTCATGAGACAAACTTTTTGAAATATACTGGCGATGTAAAAATTGAGCAATTTAATTTTGCCGGAATTGGGGCAACAGGCGGTGTTCACGGGAATTCTTTCCCGGATGTTCGTACGGGCGTACGCGCACAAATCCAACACTTGCATGCGTATGCTTCAACGGCTTCGCTCAACAATCCGTGTGTAGACCCACGTTATGACATCGTTGTAAAGGCATATGGCCACGGATGTGCGCCTACCATCGAGATGTTGAGCGAAAAATGGGCGACCGGTGCAACATACGGAAACAAAATCGTGGAATTTTTGAATGCCATATTGGCAAGCGGCACCACTGCAACCTCGGCCGCCTACAATGCGGCAATACTAACTGACCCGGAAGAAAACATTCTTGATGCTGCGGCAACAGAGGAAATTGCAGAACCTGAAAAAGAAGCGCCGCCCGAGATTGTTGACACGCCAGAGGACGAGCCTGTAGGCGACTCTACCAATGAAGCCAGCGAGCCAGATAACAGCAACATTATGGGCGAATCGGCCGTATCTGAGCAACAGGTTGTCGATTACCTACTGCAAATATGGCAGTCGCAGAATGACGCAGACCGTATCCATGAATTATATGGCATCAGTACACAGGAGTTCGTTGCGCAATACTGGGCAGAAGCGGCCGCCGAAGGTGTAAAGCCCGAAGTAGCATTTGCCGACATGTTATTATCTACCAACGGGCTACAGTTTAATGGTGTCGTGCAACCGCAAATGTATAATTTCGACAGCTCTGCGGATGAACACAGCAACCTCATATCTTATCCCGACCTCTCCACTGGAATCAGGGCGCATGTACAACGTTTAAAATGTCTCTCTTCTCGGTTAGATTGCAACAATGAAATTGTTGATCAGCTTTGGAGCCCGGAAGCGCGTGGTACAGCACCTTCTCTCGAAACACTTGCAATTTCACGGGGTAAGAACACTGCCTACGCCGGAATGTGGCTTGAAAAAATAACCGAGTTGGCAACCTTTGAGAAGACTGCAGATACGAATACGACGGAACCAGTGCCGCCCGAAACAGAAGTAGAAGTGGAGGCTGCAACCCCTCCACCTTCTCTCGACCACAACCAAGAGGCCGGTCTTCCTACCGTTCCCTCTGGCGATCAAACGAAATAAGCATCGTGAACAAAGTGGGAGCAACGCAGTTCAACACTGTGTTGCTCTTTATATTTTATAGGTGCTGGCCTTCTTGCATGTAATATACAAAAACGTTATAATATTCAGAAGTATTTCAAAATATGTAATCAGGGGCTCGTCTTGAAACAATTAGCAAAAAAACAATTGCAGCGCATATTGAGCGAAAAACAATACACTAAATTACTGGAGCGTGTCTCCCGTTATCATTTATATTATAAACCCTCGGTAAACGGCAACTACTTTGCCAGAGCACCAAGGCTCTGCGGTCGCGGCATCAACCTTGTGGGCTACATCCGTTCGGATTTCGGCTTGGGACAAGCCGTTCGCATGACAGCAACAGCATTGGAAAAATCGGGCTGCCGCTTCTCTGCCATCGATTTTGAAGAAGGAAACCCTTCGCCTAAAACAAACACAGAATGGGAACACAAAATCACCAACCGCTTTATTTACAGAACCAATCTGTTTAATGTGAACGGAGATTATGTTCCTGTGCTCGCCCATCATCTGCCCTTGGGCGCACGAATTGGAAAATACACAGTTGCTATCTGGTATTGGGAGCTTCCCGACCTGCCAGATGAATGGTTAAAGTCTTTCGACCTGCTGGATGAGGTATGGGCACCTACGGAGTTTGTACGCCAGGCAATCGAGAAAAAAGCAACAAAACCTGTGTTGCACATGCCTGTCTGCATTACACTGGAACAGCCGAACGGACTTGGACGCGGGCACTATTCCCTGCCAGATGAACCGTTCCTTTTTTTGACTATGTACGACGTATTCAGTGCGCAAGCACGCAAAAATCCACAGGGAGCAATCAACGCATTTTTAGAGGCATTCGGCCCAGAGGATACTTCCGTTGGCCTAGTACTCAAAATCAATAACAGTGCAACTGCCCCGGAAGAAATCGACATCCTCAAAAAACAATTGCTTCATTGCAAAAACATCTATATGATAGACAAAAACCTGTCTCGCCTTGAGGTAAACGGCCTTCTCAACTGTTGTGACGCGGTCGTATCGCTGCACCGAAGCGAGGGGCTCGGCCTGCTGATGGCGGAAGGCATGTTTTTTGGCAAACCTGCCATTGCCACCAATTATTCAGGCAATACGGATTTTATGCATAGCGATAATAGTTGCCTTGTGGATTATGAGCTTGTCCCCGTTGGGCAGGATTACGGTGTGTATGAGGCCAAGCAGATGTGGGCGGAGGCAGATGTCTCCCATGCCGCATCTTATATGAAACGCCTGAAGGAAGATAACGCTTACTATAACCGCATCGCACAAGCCGGGCAGCAAACGATATTGACCGAATATAGCCCGCAGGCCGTGGGCAGGAAAATGCGTACACGGCTGGATGCGATAGACATAATCTGTAAAAACAGGAACCGTATGACGCATTAAATCGTCTGATAATGAGAGTACAAAAGGAGACAGGACATGAAACTATGTAGCATTATACTCGCAGGGGGATCAGGCACACGCCTGTGGCCACTCTCGGATAACGAAATACCTAAGCAATTTTTGGCGCTTTTTTCGGACGACAGCATGATAGTGGAAACAAGCAACCGCGTGTTGCCACGTGTCCCTATGGCGCAGCAATATGTGCTGACCGGCGAGAAATACCGCGTGCTGACAGAAGAAACTTTTGATGGAAAAATAAACGTGCTTGCCGAGCCGCAAGCCAAAAACACAGCACCTTGCATCTTGTGGGCAGCGCAAAAGATTGCAAAAGACCTCGGTGGCGAGACTATCATCGTTGTCCAGCCCTCCGATCATGCGATCGGTGACGGGCAGGCTTTTTTGCAAGCGCTGGACACAGCCGCTGCCACAGCACGGAAGGGCAGTATCGTTACATTTGGCATCGTGCCTTCACGCGCCGAAACGGGCTATGGGTATATCGAAATTGAGAATATGGACTATTCTGCCAACCTTACCGCAAAAAAAGCGCTTGCTTTTCGCGAGAAGCCGGATAAGCAAACAGCGCAGGAATATCTTGCCGCGGGCAACTACTTATGGAACAGTGGTATGTTCATCTTCCGTGCAGACGTGATGATAAACGAATTTAAGCAGCACTGCCCAGAGGTATATTCCTGCTTTGGCGACATTGACCCTGATGACATGACGCAAGTGAAAGAGGCATTTGAAAAAACACCTTCCATCTCTATCGATTATGCTATAATGGAGCGATCGCAAAATGTCTTTTGCATCCCCTCCGCCTATGGCTGGAGCGATGTGGGCGGCTACCAGAGCCTGCACGAGGAAAGCGAGAAAGACGAGAACGGTAATGTGTTGCGCGGCAATATTATTGCAGAAGACACCAAAAACTGTTATATAAATGGCACGCGGCGCATCGTATGCATTGGCCTTGACGATCTTGTGGTGGTGGAGAGCGACCACACCATCCTCGTAGCCAAAAAGGACAGCTCGGAAAAAGTGGGCACAATTGCCAAACAAATGATGAAGAAATAGCGGAGAAATCATGTTGTATCCTTTACTTTTACAGCCTGTATATAAAGAATACCTCTGGGGTGGGCGCAAGTTGAAAACCGAATATGGAAAGACAGACGCACCAGACATTGTTGCCGAAAGCTGGGAGCTTGCCGTGCATGAACAAGGCGACTGCTCCATTGCAAACGGCGCATATGCCGGCGCAACATTGAGGGAATATTTAGAAGCGGAAGGCTCTGCCGTGCTGGGTGCAAATGTAAAAGATGGACAGCCTCCCGTTTTGATTAAGCTGATCGACACGTCTGATTCGCTCTCCATACAGGTGCATCCAGATGACGAATACGCACAGTCACACCATAATTGCCCCGGCAAAACAGAATTTTGGTATATCACTGCCTGCGAACCTGGAGCAGCACTCTACTGTGGAATAGATACTATTTCCAAAGAGGAATTTGACTGCCGGGCGCAAAATGGCAGCATTATGGATGTGCTGCACCGTGTTCCTGTGCAAAAGGGTGATTCCTTCCTGATTGCCCCGGGCACAGTGCACGCCATCGGCAAAGGCATGACAGTGGCAGAAATTGGCACAAACTGCAACATCACCTACCGCATTTATGATTTTGGGCGTACAGATAAGGACGGCAACGAACGTGAGCTGCACCTTGGGGATGCTGCAAATGTGTTCCGTTCTGGCGCAAACAATAAAAGCTGGGAAACGGATTCTGATTTCAATGCCAGGACTATCGATTGCGGCCCATTTACCGTAACGGAAGCCAGTCTCGCCGGCAAAAGAGAATTTGCCGCAACCAAAGATAGCTTCCACTACATTGCCTGCTTGGAGGGTGGTTACGCACTGGAAGATGGCACACTAATTACAAAAGGGCAGAGTATTTTTGTACCCGCCGGCTTGGGACAATATGTCTTGGATGGAACTGCGGAATTATTACTTGTTACAATATAATTTTTCGGGGGAAATATGGACTACAAAAAAAGCTACGAGGCATGGAAGAACCATGTAACGGAAACAGAATTAAAAGAAGAACTGGAACGCATTGCGGGCAACGATAAAAAAATCGAAGACCGCTTTTTTAAAGATCTCACATTTGGCACGGGCGGCCTACGGGGTATAATCGGCGCGGGAGATAACCGCATGAACACATTTACCGTGAAAAAAGCTTCCCAGGGGCTGGCAGATTATCTGAACAATCACTATGAAGCGCCAAGCATTGCCATCGCCTACGACAGCCGGAAAAACTCAGATGCGTTTGCGTACGCTGCGGCAGAAGTTTTTGCTGCAAACAATATCCATGTATACTTATATAAAGAGCTGATGCCCACGCCTATGCTCTCCTTTGCCGTGCGGGAACTCCAGTGCAGCGCGGGTGTAGTAGTGACAGCCAGTCACAACCCAGCAGAATACAATGGCTATAAGGTATATGGCAGTGATGGCTGCCAGATCACATTGGAAGCCGCCCATGAAATCACTGGCTTTATAGAAGAAATTGATATTTTTGAAGATGTAAAAAACATGGCGTTTGACGAGGCACTGAAAGCCGAAATGGTACAATATATCAAACAAGGAGTTCTTGACCGATATTACGAAGAAGTCCTAAAATGTAGCGTATATGGCGGTACCGCCAAAGCCGGGCTAAGCGTGGTTTACACACCACTTAACGGCGCGGGCAACAAGCCTGTGCGCCATATACTGGATAAAATCGGGATCTCCAGCCCCATCATTGTAGCGGAGCAGGAAGAACCGGATGCAGATTTTACCACCTGCCCCTTCCCCAATCCAGAAGAAAAAGAGGCGCTCGACCTAGGACTTAAACTGATGAAAAAAGAGAACGCCGATCTGTTACTTGCCACCGACCCAGACTGCGACCGCGTAGGAACCGCGGTAAAACATAATGGAGAGTACCTGCTCGTAAGTGGCAATCAGATGGGTGTATTGTTATTTGATTTCATTTGCCGTATGCGTAAAGAACAGGACACGCTACCGCAAAAGCCGTTCGCGGTAAAAACAATTGTAACAACAGAAATGGCACAATCGGTCGCGGACAGCTATGGTGTGGAGTTGATGAATGTATTAACAGGCTTTAAGTTCATTGGCGAACAGATTGGCCTGCTGGAGAAAGCAAACGAGGAAAGCCGTTATATCTTTGGATTTGAGGAAAGCTACGGCTACCTTTCGGGCGCGTATGTGCGCGATAAAGACGCAGTGAATGCTTCTATGCTCATCTGCGAGATGGCAGCTTATTACAAGCAGCAGAGCAAAACACTGATCGACAGGCTTCAACAATTATATAAAGAGCACGGCTATTATTTTGATAAACTAGACAGCACAGCATATAAAGGCGCAAAAGGGATGCAGCAGATGAACGGCATAATGGAAAAGCTGCGGCAAAACCCACCAAACATGGTGGGTGGCATAACTGTAACCTCCGTTTGCGACTACCTAAGCCAAACCAAAAGCGAAGGCGACAGAACAGAACCGCTTAACTTACCTTCCTCAGACGTCATCGGCCTGCACCTTGCGGGTGGCTCCTCTATTGTGGTGCGCCCGTCTGGCACAGAGCCAAAACTGAAGGTATATTATTCCCTCAAATGCAAAGATGAAGCGGAAAGCAACGTGCTATTTCCCAAAATGAAGAACGATATGGACAGCATCCTGAAATAGATCGTCCATAGCAGAAGGCAGGAGTAACTCTTCCGCCTTCTTTGTTATATTTTTGTCAAAAATAGTTTGGCTTCATCTTGTTTTGTTGATACAATAAAATAAGGAGATAATGGAATATGGGTAAAAGAATATTAGTATTAACGGCAAGTCCCAGGCGAGGTGGCAACTCGGACGCGCTGGCCGAAGCATTTACGCACGGTGCAAAAGAAGCCGGGCACGGGGTGTTCCGCTTTGACACGGCGGATATGAACCTGCACGGTTGCAGGGCGTGCAACAAATGCTGGAGCACAGGCAATGCCTGCGTGCAAAAGGACAGCTTTGGGGAGTTGGAGCCATACTTTGAGAATTGTGATGCGATTGTGTTCGCTTCTCCGGTCTATTGGTATGCGTTTCCCGCACAAATCAAAAATGTAATCGACCGTTTTTATGCTTATGGAGGCAAAGGCGGGCTACGCCCCATGACAATTAAAGAAAGTGTATTGCTCTTTTGCAGCGAAGGGACAGGCGATGCAGAATATGCGCCCATCCTGAAGGTATACGAAGGCATCATTGGATTCCTTGGCTGGAAAAACAGCGGTATTCTGACAGTAAACGGTGTAAACGCGCCCGGCGACATAAAAAAGACGAACGCATTGCAAAAAGCGAATCAAATGGGGAAATTACTTTAATTTATTGCAGTTTTTCAAATGATTGTTTGCATCATTTGTTTGTTACTGCTATGCAGCATATACGGTTAACTGCGCGGTGCACGCCGGCGTTCATCAATTTGCTGTAAATAACCAGGGGGGTATCCATGGCAAGCATAGACAGCAGCGCCGCTATACAGATTATCAGGCGAGCGCTTGGTGGAATTGACACAGAACTTGTTTCACACGGCGACCGGGTAGCCTACATTTTATACAAAATGCTAGCCTATCAGGGAAAGTATAGTAAGGACGAAATGCAAAAAATTTTTGTCCTCGCCATACTGCACGATATTGGCGCATATAAAACGGATGAACCCGGAGTGCTGCTTAAATTTGAATATGCCCAGGTGTGGCCGCATTCCGTGTATGGATATTTTTATCTGAAATACCTTTCGCCCTATAAGGATCTTGCCCGCGTGCTTTTATACCACCACCTTGATTATGACAAGAGCAAGCGAATCAAATACCAGCATATGGATATTGCCGCCATGCTGAATGTGGCAGACAAGGTGGAACTGCTGCTGCGCAGCGGGAAAGAAGGGGCTGGCCGCCTGAAAACGCACTCTGGCACAAAATATTCCCCCAACGCCCTGCAGGTGTTTCATTACGCGGACGGCAAATACCGCATCCTCGATCATTTAAAGGACGGGTCTTACCTTAGTGAAAATGACACTATCATCAGCGATATAAACTGGAGCAAAGGCGGGTGTAAGCAAATCCTGCAGCTTTTGGTTTACGCTATAGATTTTAAAAATGAAGAAACGGCACTCCGCAACATCTCCACCAATAACATTGCGCAATACCTTGGGGAGAATCTGGGTTTGACTCCGGATGAATTGGAAAGCCTCCAGTTTGCCGCGCTAACATATGACCTAGGTATGCTGGGCATTCCCAGTGATATTTTGAACGCGCCTCGCAAGTTGACGGACGAAGAACAAAAAACCGTCCGCGAACATATACAAGCTACCGGCGAAATCCTGCAAGATCTAGTCTCGGAGGATATTTACAACATTGCCATGCGGCACCACGAAAGAACGGATGGTTCCGGCTACCCGGAGGGGCTACAAGGCACCTCGCTCACGCTGCCCGAACGCATCCTTGCCGTTGCCGACACCATCGCCGCCATGGGAACGCGAAAAAGCTACCGCGCGCCCATGCAGAAAAACGAAGTGCTGCAAGTATTGCAAAAAGAAATTGACGTGGGAAGGCTCTGCCCGGAGGTAACGGGATATGCCATCCAAAATTATGATGACATGAAGGCGACAGCAGGTATCCGAAACGCAGAGGTTATGGAGTATTACCTCGCCATAAAAGACCAGTTTGGCACAATCATACAGGAGTTTGAAAAACATGACCAATAAACCGACACGCTACATAATCCTCATTGTTTTAGCCACAGCGCTGCTGTTCTTTGTGCCCGGATGCACTCAATCTGCAGCACCTACGCCGGAAGAGACGACTGTAACATCCACGGTTGCACCCACGCAAACACCTTCCCCGACTCCATCGCCTACACCTACGCAAACACCTTCCCCAACACCATCGCCTACACCCACTCCAACACCAACACCAGAGGGAATGATTATGGTAGCCGAAGGATTTACTGCACAGCCCATACCGGAGGAGATCTACGAGCGCATGCTAGAAAAGTCTTACCCGGAGGATTGCCCCATTCCTTTGGAGGAATTACGTTATCTGCGCGTGCTGCATATCGGGTTTGACGGAGAGAACCACGAGGGAGAAATGGTTGTAAACGTGCAGATTGCTGAAGATGTGCTACATATCATGAAAGCATTATATGACAATGAGTACCCCATTGAGAAAATGGCGCTCATTGACGATTACGATGCAAACGACGAGCGCTCCATGACGGACAACAACTCCTCCGCCTTCTGCTATCGTGTGGTAAAGGGCACCAACACCCTCTCCAACCACGCACGCGGCCTGGCCGTAGATATCAACCCACTATACAACCCCTATGTGCGAGGCGGTCGCGTAGAGCCGGAGGCGGCACAGCCGTATGTCGACAGGTCACAGGATAACCCTTACTTTTTGCGCAGTGATGACTTGTGTGTACAGTTATTCAAAGAATACGGCTTTACTTGGGGCGGAGATTGGAACGGTTACAAAGATTATCAGCATTTTGACATACGGGATTGATAAAAATTTTTGAAAGGATTTTTTGACATGAAAGTATTTTTATTGAACGGAAGCCCAAAAAAGAACGGCGCGACATTCACCGCGCTTAACGAGGTAGCGCAGCAGCTTGAGAAAAACGGCATCGAAACTGTTTGGCACCACCTTGGCACAAGGGCAGTTCATGGCTGCATTGCTTGCAGAAAGTGCTTTGAAACAGGATATTGTGTTTTTGATGACGATGGAGCAAACGAGTGCGTCGATCTTTTAAAGCAGTCCGATGGCTTTGTCGTGGGCACGCCCGTTTATTATGCAGGGCCAAATGGCGCGCTGTGCGCGCTTTTAGATAGGATTTTCTATGCCAAATCAAGTGCATATGCGTTCAAGCCGGCGGCAGCCATTGTTAATTGCCGACGGGGAGGCGCCAGCGCATCCTTTGACAGGCTGAACAAATACTTTACCATTTCGCGCATGCCTGTTGTTGCCTCCCAATATTGGAATTCCACACACGGCTTTACCCCAGATGATGTTAGCAAGGATTTAGAAGGCCTGCAAACCATGCGCACGCTGGCAAATAACATGACATGGCTGCTAAAATGTATCGAATACGCAAAAGGCACCGTGCCCTACCCGCAGATAGAGCAAGCGGTTATGACAAATTTTATTTCAGATTGAAAAAATGGAGAGTACCCCTATGAAGACATTGCTTGTATATTACTCTTACAGTGGTACAACAAAACAAATTGCCCAGGAAATTGCTCAGCGAGAAAACACCGCCCTGTGCGAGGCAAAGGAAGTTAAACGCTTGCCTGGCATTGGCTCATTTTTTGTGGGCTGCCCGCAGGCAATCCGGCACAAAGCACGCGCCATCCAGCCACTTGAAAAAAACATGGCGGACTACGAAAAAATCATCATTATGGGGCCGATCTGGGCGGGCCGCCCTGCCCCCGCGGTGAACGCAATCATCGACGCATTACCACAAGGCAAGACAGTTGAGTTTCGCATGACGTCTGGCAGCGGCACAAGCAAAGACCATGAAAAAACAACCGAACGCGCTGTTGCAAGGGGCTGTACGGCGGAAGGGTATTTGGATATTAAAAGCTCCTGATTTTCTACTTTTCTTCCGCCACACAAGCAGCAAGAAGATCATAAAGCTTGGGGAGCGTGCGGTTCAGGCGCACCAATTTTTTATCCGCGCCGCCAGAAAGAAAGCAGTGCAACGTCTCACCTGTCGTTCTCAGTTCACCCGTTTTCGCGTCTTCTATACTGTAGCCCACCACCATTTTTGCAGGCGTCAGCTCTTTAATTGAAAGTCGGATACAAATGGTATCGCCAAAGCGTACCATCGTTTTATACCGGCACTGCACCTCCAGCACGGCAATTTCCACACCTTCCTGCTCTGTGCGGGCATAGCCAAACCCTAATTGCTCCATAAAATCCACACGCGCTTCTTCAAAATAGCGGATATAGTTGGAGTGGTGGATAATCCCCATCTGGTCAGTTTCGTAATAATTTGTTTTTCGTATATAAGGCTTCAGTTCCATATCAGTTCAGGTCAATCAGCTTTGCTTTGACTCCTTCCAATCCATTGAGTGCGGCCAAAAGGCTTTCAATCTGCTCTTTTTCTCCACAGGGTTGCAGCATAATAAGCCCATCATTAGCACAAAACTCCTCGCTGGCCTCATGTAAACCAAGGCGCACTTTGATATTGCAGCCGTGCCCAGTGAGCACCTCTTGCAGCTTCGCTGCGTTGTGCGTGCGGTTATCCAACCGAAGACCGATAATGTAATAACAAGACATGGCAAACTCTCCTTTTGGTGTAGTATACTTATAATATAACACACTTTTCCATCAGTATAACACCTTCATTTTAGCAGGACAAGTTAAGCCTGGCGTATTTTTGACGATAAAACAAATATGCTGGAAATTACTAATATTTTAAAAGAAAACTTTATGCCGGGAAGCCCAAAATCCGAAAAAGCCTCGTTCGAAGAAGCCATGGAGATGCAAAGTTTTTCCATGCAAATGCACAACGCATCTCGACAAAAAAGGGCAGACGAACGAGAGCTTGAGCGTATGCTGACAGAAGCCAAGCTACTGCCCGACGGCGAAACAAAAATGAAACGGCTGGAAGAGCTTGGCGACATGGTTGCAGGTATGCGGGTAGGCGATACGTCACAGGCACTTGACAAAATTGCAAGTGAGTTGTCATTGCTTTTTCAAAAGCTTGAAGGACTAAAAGAGGCCTCCCAACCGGAGGATCTCGCGGCTGGAAAGCCTGTTAGCCTTTTACACAGCATAAAGAAATAATTTTTTATATCATAACCGCCTGCCTCTTATGGTGGGCAATTATTGCTATAGCTTACACCCCGGTTCCAAAATAACGGAATCCTTTTTCCTTTAACTCATCTGGAATATAAATGTTGCGAAAATCAAACACCACATCACCTTGCATCACTGACTTAATCCTGTCAAAATCCATGTTCTTGAACTCATCCCAATCCGTAACAACCGCCAGCGCCTGCGCATCCTTACACACATCGTATGCCTGTTCACACCAGGTAATTCCCTGCACATCATTAAAAAGAGCTTTGAATTCCTTCATAGCTTGCGGATCATATAGCCGCACTGTATACTTGCCACACTCCAGCAGCCGCTTCACAATCCAGATCGCCGGCGATTCACGAATATCATCCGTTTCCGGTTTAAAAGCAAGTCCCAATATGCCAATCTCGCCTTCTGGTACATTGTCAATAATCTTCTGTGCACTACGATCCTTTTGGTATTCGTTGGATTCAATCGCGCTGTCCACAAGACTCAGCCTCGCCCCATATTTCTTGGCCGTATCGGAAACCGCCTTTGTATCCTTGGGAAAACACGATCCGCCATAACCCGGGCCGGGATGCAGGAATTTTGGAGATATCCTACCATCCTTGCCCATTGCGCTTGCCACCTCAAGAGCGTTTGCGCCCACCTTTTCACACAATTCTGCCATTTCATTAATGAACGTAATTTTGACTGCCAAAAATGCATTTGACGCATATTTAATCATCTCCGCCGTCTTGGGCGTTGTAATAACAAATGGTTTACGCGCGCGCTTAAACGCGCTATAGCTCTTTATCAGGAGGTCCTCCGCTTTCTTTGAATCCACCCCCAGCACAATACGATCTGGATACAAAAAATCTTGCAATGCCTTGCCTTCACGCAGGAACTCCGGGTTTGACGCTACGTCAAACTCCAGTTCCACATCACGTTTTTGCAGTTCTTCTTTTATAAGGCCTGCCACCACTTCCGACGTACCCACCGGAACTGTGGATTTATCCACGACCACTTTATACTCCTGCATATAGCGCCCTACATTGCGCGCCGCTTCAAATACGTAGGTAAGATCAGCCTCGCCGTTTGGGGATTCAGGCGTACCTACCGCAATAAAGATAAGCTGCCCATGCTCCATTGCTTCCTTTACATCAAGTGTAAAACGAATACGCCCAGCAGCAAGATTGCGCTCCAGTATTTCATCTGCTCCCGGCTCATAGATGGGGCAGATTCCCTGCTCTAGTTTTTCAATCTTCTCAGGCACGACATCAAGACAAATAACATCGTTACCGAAATTGGCAAAACCAAGACCCGCAATAAGCCCTACATACCCCGTCCCTACTACTGTTATCCTCATTGCGCCCTCCCTCAAGATAATATATTTTATACCAGTATATACCATTCAAACCAGCTTACACAATACCACATCAGATTGTTTAATCCATCAAATGAAAAACCCGGATAACCCGGGCATAATTTTTATTTAAAACCGTACGGCCACGCTTCGAACCGCAATTTACAAGAGGAATTCAGACGGGTAACTCGGGACAGGCTCGCCTGCGGCACACGCAGCGTACCGCTTATTGCTGCTTCCGTCAGGACCTGACAAGGTTCACAGTGCTGCATTGCACAGGACCCATCCGTCAACGTCCCCATATCTGCTCCATACCTTACAAACGCGGCCCTCGGCGCGGCATTCAACCCCGCTGTAGCGGATTGCGGGTTACAGGGCACCGCTAACTCCCCGTCTAGTACGGTAAATATCATTTTATCAATTATAGTGCAAACCGTCAATGTTTTTCGAAGTCACACGCGCTAACTCCGCCATTGCTTCAATTACACCTGAGAAGCCAGAACCTTGTATACATATGCTGCCGCGCTGCCCACCTGTTTATCTTCACGCAACGCGGCAATCACTGGGAGCGCAGGCATATATCTTGTATTTAGCACATAAAATATTGCCTGGTTAAGTATCCGTGTGCGCGTGGCATAATTCGCGCCAATCAATTTTTTTATATCTTTAGTATGCTTTTCTTCCAGCACCTCTATCAAGTCAAACTCATACACTGGCGGGTTTTTCTCCGGTAGGCTTTTGTTCGCCGGGCAGCAGCCCTGGCAACGCTCACACCCCATCAGTTGGTAAATATATTGCCCAAATTGACTGGGGATCTCCGGCTGGTTGCTGTGGTGGCGAATACACTGCTCACGCAGAAAACCATCCGACTGCACTGCATTTGTAGGGCAAACCTTGACGCAGGCGTTACATCCCGCGCAGCCACTGCTTCCCGGATTGCTGTCTTCCTCCATATCCACGTCCAACTCAATTCCCTGAATCGCGGTAAATGATCCAAACTGCGGATGATAAAAAAGCGTGTTTCTGCCAATGAAACCACACGTCTTTACCGCTAGCTTTTTCAACCCATTTTTATGATAAAGCTGAGCGCCTATGCCCTTTTTCTCCAGCGCCTCAATCAATTCCTTTGCCGCAAGATGTGCTTGCTGTGAAACAGGATAATAAGGAGATATCCTTGTTATTCCCGCTTTCGTTTTGCCATTTGCCGGGCGATAAGGCGCAAATAACAGAAGTAATGTTTTACCTTCCTCTGTTTTTGTAAATTTTGCATCCCCGAAAGGTACCATATCAGCATTTTGTAAAATTTTTCGTTTCATGGCAATATCATACGCAATCCTGTTGCTTTTTTCAAGCTGCCGTTATATTATTGTATGTGGAAATTCCTGTTACATGAGATTTCCCTAAGAGAAAAAAGCAAGGCAGGAGAAACATGAATAAAAAACTGGGTTTGGCAGTAATAACCGTATTACTGTGTCTGTTGCTTATTGGCTGCAGCGAAGCGGTATATATCAAGGCAGGCGATACCAGCTATGAGATAACAGGCGTGCGGATCGAAGATGAGTACGCAGAGGAGGCGTCACCTCCTGGCTATCAGTTCTTGCTGGTACAGGCAAAAAGCAGCCATGCGGATATGGAGCTGATGGAGCAGACATTCTTCCCTTTAGAGGGAACGCGCCCCACTGTCTATGACGGTACAGACACCGTTACCTGTAAATCTGTCACCTATGCGGCGGAAGGAAGTAGCCAGTCTCCGGATATCACCGCAATATTACTGTTTCAGGTGCCCGTTTTGTTTGGAGAACAATTCACGCTTACCGGCGAGGCGTTTGGTAGCGTGTCTCTCACGTCCTCCCAATCAGCAATGGACAGCATAAAAGAGGTTTTCCAGGGAAGCAACTAAGACAACGCCGCCCAATGAAGATGTTGGACAAGACAACTCTAGTATGCCAGCATCACTCAACTAGTGCGTATCTGTTTTCAAATAGTGATTCAAATCAAATGTTCAAACACAGATTGGCTAACGCTAATATCATGTGTAGCTTAGTATTTTGTTTTTCCAAATCTTGCACCATGTCTTGCGATATTTGAATAAGCTTTTCACGCCCCCCCCCAATACATAATCTACTTTTGCGCGAACTAGTGACAATCTCCCGCTCTCTACGTTTGCTTTGTATTTTAGAGCATGTAGTGTTATGTTTGCTTTATGAGGATTTATTGTTCATTCTGCCGTTGTTTTTCTTCTCATCGTTATTATGTGTTTATCTCATCTTTTATGCTCCGATATAGCCTGTGTTATTCGTTCATGCAAAAGTCCCGACTTTAATCAATCCTACATCACCGTCCTTTTTTTACCACTATGCTTTAGATGAGACAATTACCTCGGGTTATTTGATTATAATTGCATAGTGGTATTCGGTACGATATAATAGGTGTAATTGATTGGATTTGTATATGTATGTGACCATGCGGTCAAGGAAACAAGGTGAATCATGCTTTTTAGTTCTCTCATATTTTTGTGGATTTTCTTGCCGATCGTATTCGTTTTGTACCGGATTATTAAAAATCCCGTTGCGCGAAATATTATTTTATTGATTGCCAGTCTATTTTTTTATGCGTGGGGCGAACCAATTTATATTGTCCTTATGCTGGGTTCGATCACAATCAATTATGTGTTTGGCAGACTGATCGATTCTGCAAAAAAGCAATCAGGTCGAAAATGGTTTTTAATTTTATGTGTTATTATTAATCTTGGCTTACTTGGATACTTTAAATATTTTAATTTCTTCTTCGATATCTTTGGCGCATTATCCGGGGTAGCAACGATCAATATGACAACCGTCATATTGCCCATCGGCATCTCCTTCTACACATTTCAGGCAATGTCATACATCATCGATCTATACCGAAAAAAGATCAATGTGCAGAAAAGTTACTATAAATTGGCGTTATACATATCGTTTTTCCCTCAGCTGATTGCTGGCCCAATCGTCCGCTATCAGGATATTGAAGCACAGATCGACAAACGAACCCTCACAAAAGAGAAAACGGCATATGGCATCAAACGTTTTATTTACGGCCTTTCCAAAAAGGTGTTGATCGCAAACACGATGGCTCTGATTGCAGACAGAATCTATGCGCTTGATATGGGGCAGCTTTCCAGCGGACTTATTTGGATTGCTGCAATCAGCTATATGTTGCAGATCTATTTTGACTTTTCCGGCTATTCAGATATGGCTATCGGCCTTGGAAAGATGTTCGGTTTTGATTTTCTGGAAAATTTTAATTACCCGTACACCTCCACTTCAATCAAAGATTTTTGGAGGAGATGGCATATTTCTCTTTCGACATGGTTCAAGGAATACTTGTATATACCTTTGGGCGGAAACAGAAAAGGCCGCTTTAGAACTTACCTGAATCTATTAATTGTTTTTTTTGCAACAGGATTATGGCATGGTGCCAGTTGGAATTTCGTGGTTTGGGGACTTTATAACGGGTGTTTCCTGATCATAGAACGACTGTTTTTGGGTAAATTGCTGGACAAGTGCAAATTCAAATTCATTAATATAGTCTATTCATTAATAGTCGTAATCGTCGGGTGGGTCATCTTCCGTGTGGAAGACCTTGGTAAAGCATTTGAGTTAATACGAAGAATGTTTGTTGTGGGTCAAGAAAGCATTGTGCTCAATATCTGGCAATTCATTGATGCACGAGCAATCACGTTTACAGTCGCAGGAATCATATTATGCGGTATAATACAACAAAACAAGAAGTTAAAACATGCGCTATATAATGAAAAAAGAGCCTATGGTATTGAAATACCTATACTTGTAGTATTGCTATTGTATTGCTTTATTACATTGGTCAGCGGCACATACAACCCGTTTATTTATTTCAGATTCTAAAGTGGTAGTACTTTCGAATCAAAAGGAGGCTTATGAAAGAACGCATACTTATCTTATTATTTTGTATTATGATTATACTTCCCAGTATACTTTATATTGTAATGCCGCCGGATAAAACTGCCGCAGAAATGGAGAATCGGCAAATGGCATCGGGTGTCTTGGATACTGGAGAAACAGAGCGCGGGATTGTTGCCAAAGCGCTAGACTTGTTGACTGCCGGGGGAGATCTTTCTGCAGCGGTCGAGGATGTCTTTAATGATAACATACCCTTTCGCGGAAGTTTGATTAAAACAAATACAAATTTGAACCTTTCTTTATTCCATACACTTGGATCAAACCAAGTGGTGTTAGGTAAGGACGGCTGGTATTTTTACAACAACGAAACGGACAACAGTCCATTGAAGCAGTTTGCACTGGGGTCATCGTTGTCAGAGGATCAACTACAGACAGTTACAGAACAATTGACTAAAATGAAAGATCTCGCAAAAGAAAACGGAGCGGAGTTTATATTTTTAATTGCTCCCAATAAACCCGAGGTGTATCCGGAATATGTTCCCGATGCTTACAGAAAAACAAGCACTGAACGGATTTATTATCAGCTTGGAGCATATTTATCAGAAAATACTGAAATAACGGTACTGTTAATGCAGGACGAACTTGACAAGCTGAGCCCAAAATATACATCATATTTTAAAACGGATACCCATTGGAACAATCTCGCTGCTTTTATAGCGACACAGAATCTCGCAACCGCTACCGGGTTGCAGGAAAATCATATTGAACTGGATGAGTTGGAAATAACACTAACTCATGACAGCGGAAAAGATTTACTCAATCTTGCCGGAATTGGGGACGCAAACATAGACGATAATCAATACACTATTGAAGGATTTATGGATGAGGTTACAACAGAAGAATGGCTGGTAAACGAGATTGGGACACGGCAAAAAGTGAAAACTAATAGCCCGAATGACAAAAAGCTGTTGATGTACAGGGATTCCTTTGCTGAAGCCATGATCCCTTATACATCAAAGTACTTCAGTGAATCTTATTATATATCTGGTTATCCCCGAGATAGAGATGACAAAAGCATGTCACAGTGGTTGGCTGAAGAAAACCCCGATATTGTAGTCTTTGAGATTGTTGAACGTTCTCTTGCCGATTTACCGGAGTTTTTAGAAGTAGATTAGAGACTAAATATATCAGAGAGTATAATCTTGACATCAAATAACCTAGTGATATGATTGGCATAACTCTGAAAATAACAACGGATGCTTTCAAGCATCCGTTTTCTGTTTATATTTGGTTGCTTTCAGCAAAGGTTCGTAACTTTTCCACCCGATCCTTATTGTCTGGCACATCAATCAACAGCTTTTCCAAAGGGCACAGGCCGATCCCTTCCCGGTTCAAAATCGCGGGAACCAGCTTTTCGCAAACAGTCTCTATGTCAGCCTCTGCAAGGATTTGCTTGGCCCCAAAACTCATCGTCTCGCCATAGACCAACGCCACACCCGCATCTACAAGCAGCGAAGCCGCCGCCGTTCCTACCGCTTTATCAAACGCATAAGCGCCCGCAAGTTGCTCTCTGTTTTCCAGGTAGACGGCGAATAGCGGTGCTAATCCATCTCCCTTTTCCGCGAACAGAATCCTGTCGTCCGCACAGACCACACATGAACAAGTATTCTCTCGCAGATCTGTAATGGCTTGCTTCATCAGACTTTCTTTCATCATTCCCACCTGATTTCCACATAAATTTGTCTTCATTATACTACATACCGCTAAAAAGAACACGTCTTTTTGTAAACCTGTTGACTTCCCCCACCTCAATATATATCATTGTAACAAATACGCTCGGAGGTATGAGAATGCAACTGAAATGGATTGATGGCAATTTTTCCGTTTGTCGCCTATATGAAGCCCCCGCAACTCCCCTGCCCGGCAGCTTTGCCTTTTACGCCAAAACAGACAATGAACTATCTCTCGTTTGCCAAACGGAATGCGTGCCGGAGTCTGTCCAAAAGCGCGAAGACGGCTGGTGTATGTTCCGCATCGAGGGACAGCTTGATTTTGCCCTAACCGGCATACTTGCGGGCATTTCCTCCATTCTTGCAAACGAAAAAATCGGCATATTCGCCGTTTCCACCTACGACACAGATTATATCCTTATAAAAGAAGAACAGGCGCAGGCTGCGCAAAGCGTGTTGCAACAGCACAGCTACCTGTTCATGGAATAGAGGTAGTCTCCTCTGTATGCATATTCCTATGCATACAGAGTTTCTGATAACAAATTTTGCTTTCCTAGCCGGAACTTTCTTAATCCCGACCCATTTGCTTATTTCCCTTCAACAATTGCCACACCCGCGCTTGTACCCAAGCGGCTTGCACCCGCGCGCAGCATATTCATTGCGTCTTCATAAGTCTTTACCCCACCAGACGCTTTCACACCCGTATTCGGCCCCACCGTCTCGCGCATCAAGCGCACATCTTCCACTGTCGCACCGCCTGTGGAAAAACCGGTAGATGTTTTTACGAAATGTGCTCCCGCAAGTCTGCTCACTGCACACGCCTTGACTTTTTCTTCATCCGTCAGCAAGCAGGTCTCAATAATCACCTTCACAATGGCTTTTCCGCGCGCCGCGCCCACCACGCCTTCAATATCACGCTTTACGAGCTGCCAGTCCCCCGATTTAATCGCACCTACGTTAATTACCATGTCAATTTCCTTTGCGCCATTTGCCGCTGCGTCAGATGTTTCAAACGCCTTTGCCTCCGGCGTGCACGCACCCAACGGAAATCCCACCACACAGCAAGGTGCTACACCGCTGCCCGCGAGGGACTCCGCAACATATCGAATATAGCTTGGATTGACACACACACTTGCAAAGCGATATTTTTTTGCTTCTTCGCACACCTTTGTCACTGCTTCCATTGATGCATCCGGCTTCAATATCGTATGATCGATATACTTTGCAACATCCTCTGGCTTCAACGTATCAGCCTGCACCGGCCGCCCCTCTTCATATTTTACGCATACATCCTCTGTAACCTGCTTAATCATTTCATTGATCTCCATGTTATTCCTCCTGTCCGGCCACAATAACCGCTTTCATAATTCCCTGTTTGTCAATATCATCAAACGCTTGCATAATGTTTTTTAACGGATAAGTGCGCGTTATATACTTTTCCGTGTCTATTTTACCCTCTGCAAGCCATTCCAGCGCCTGCCTATTTTGTGCTGCTGTAGAGGCGTGTACACCAAAGATCCCCAGCTCCTTGTAATGGATGATGTTACTATCCAGATATCCCTTACCCTCGCCGGGCAACCCGCCAAACAAGCTGATCCTGCCACGCTTAGCTATGATATTCTGCGCTGTTACCTGCGCCGCGCCCACAGAACACGCGACAATCGCTACATCCACGCCACGTCCAGCCGTAATCTCCATTACGCGACTTTCTACATCCACGCCGCCCGTCACCTCATCAATCCCTGGCACAAACTTTTTGGCAATTGCAAGCCTTTGCTCATTTGGTTCAATCATAATCACTTTTTCCGCACCCGATGTAAACGCAAGCTCCGCGTGCATGGCCCCAATAAAGCCCGAGCCAAATACCGCCACATAATCGCCCTTTCCAATCGCGAGAAACTGCTGTGCGTTGATGGAGCACGCCACCGGCTCAGCAAGCGTAGCCTGCAGACAGCTTACGTTATCTGCCACATGGTTTACATACCCGCGCGCAAAAAATTCGGGCGGCACCTCCATATATTCCGCAAAGCTCCCATCGTATTGAAATCCGATCGTTTGCAGGTTATCGCACATATTGGTGTGCCCTTTTTTACACATATAGCACTCGCCACAGCCAAGCGCAGGCGTCACAGTAACACGGTCACCCACCTGAAAGCCTTGCACATTACCATTTATCTCCACAATCTCGCCGCATTCCTCATGCCCAACGGTCACGCCCTCGCCAATCTTTTTGCTGCCGTGCAGGTAAGCCCGCACATCCGTGCCGCAAATAGAGGTTGCCATGACCCGGATAACCGCGCCACCTGGCTTTGCCTTGGGCTTCTCTTTTTCCGAAAGCTCCAGCTTTCCGTTTTTATTAAAAATACATGCCAACATTTTATTCTTCTCCAGCTTCCTCGCCATGTGGCAGGAACAATATCTTGTTAAAGAAAATACCACCCTTGTCTATCGCCTTGAACATGTCTGGAGCTTCGTCCAGCGAAAGCTTGTGGCTGATCATAGGCTTCGCAGTGATTGCGCCTTTTTCAAAAAGTTCCAGTCCCTTAAACCAGTCGTCTCCCGGGAAAGGCTTTGTGAATGAATTCCACGAGCCGATTACCGAAATCTGCCCACGCATGATGTTGTCTACTTGCTTTTCTTCCAGATTCAGGCCTTGGTGTGATATACCCAGCAGCACTACGCGTGCCATTTTACCCGCACAATCAATTGCTTTTTTTTGAGCGACAGGCGCACCTGTGAAGTCAATCACCACATCCGCCATGCTGCCGTTTGTCTCCCGCTTTATTACTTCCACGGGGTCTTCCTTGGACGCATCAATAACAACATCCGCGCCGCATTCCTTCGCCACCTTACACTTTTCATCACCCATATCCACCGCAAACACTTTGCTTGCACCCATTTCCTTTGCCACCTGCACTGCAAAAAGGCCGATGGGACCCGCGCCATACGCCACAAAAACCTCGCCCGGTTTCAGGTTTGCCTGCGCAATGCCATGAAGCGCGTTACCACACGGGTCTGTCGTCGCCGCATCAAGATAACTTACGTTATCCGGTACCTTTAAAAGATTGGGCTCGGGAACAGCAACATATTCCGCCATCGCCCCATCGCGCCGTGATCCAAAGTAATCATAATCCTCGCACAAGGAATAAATCCCTTTCTCACACCACTCACACTTGTAGCACGGGATAAGCGGCGGTACCGTCACCTTGTCGCCCACCTTAAATCCTTTTACATCCTTACCCACTTCCACAATCTTGCCGGCAAATTCATGACCGATGGTAAGCGGAGCAATATGCGCACCATATTTGTTTACGCGCGGGATATCCGACCCACACACGCCACACGCCATCACACGCACCAGCGCTTCGTTATCCTTTGGAGCAGGTACCGGTACATCCTCTACCCGCAAATCACCCGGTTTATACATTCTTACTGCTTTCATTTTCCTATCCTTTCTTGCTCAATCCTTGTTCTTTTAACAGCTTCACTATTTTCTGCGCGGCTCGTTCATCCGTATACAAGCGGTTTATGATGCCTCCCCGCAGCGCGCCGATAATCGCGCTTGCTTTTTCTTCACCCACGGCAATCCCAATTCGTACTTTTTTCTCCTTCAGCGAATCAAGATCCAGCCCTATCATGCTTTCATCCAGCCTGCCACTTACACGCTTTCCTTCAATATTGAAGAAATGCCCTATAATATCACCAACCGCCTGATTTTCCATGATAATGTCATACTCGCGCTTTGAATATGCACCTCGCCTGCGCAGCACAGATTGCTCGCCTACCACGCCGATACTAAACACAGCAATTTGTGACTCCCGGGCATAATCCAGCACATATTTTATATGCGAATCGTTTTTAATCAGGTCTGCCGTCTCCTTGCTGTCCACAATCAACGGCGCAGGAAGCACAAAACCTTCGGCATCGAAAAATTCAGCAAACTGCTCCACAATTCGGCTTGATTTTGTAGAACTGATATCCCCTGCCATAGAGCCGTTCATCATTACAATTTTAGAACAGCTCTTATTGGTGTCTACCTCATGCGTCATAACACCTGCCAGAACATCCATTGTATTGCCCCAGGTTACGCTTATAATATCGTCCGACGATACAATCTTGCACAAATCCTGTGCAACCGCCCGGCAAGTATCCCGCCTGCTTATGTCCGGGTCTTCCGTGTAGGATGGTGTGATAAACACTTTGTCCAGACCAAATTGTTCGTAAAGCTCGTGCTCCAGCGCCGCAACCGATTCTTTTGGATACTTGATCTGGAATTGCACATACCCATTTTGCACGGCCTTTTTAATCAGGCGGCATACAGAAGACTTGGAAATAAATTCTTCCTTCGCGATCTGGTCCTGGTTCATGCCAAGCTCATAATACTTTTTTACCACGCTGAGCATCAAATTCAGCTCGTTTTTTTCCATTTCCCGCGCCATACTCCTTTTGCCGCCATTCTTTTCCAGACATCTTTGTGTCAATACCGGCTATCTGGCATCCACTCGCAGTTTGCATAATAATTTCATCTATTGCAATAAATTTCAAGGCCTGCCTTTATCATAAATTCAAGGTAGCGCAAAGTCAATCAAAAATGCCCTTATTCCCACAAAACGGAATACTTAACCAGCCGCAATCTTAATCATGAAATATATTTCAGCCCATGCTATTAAATTGTCACTTCGGAAATTTATTTCAGTTTCTCTGTCCGCCCTGCATTTTTTCCTAACAAGTACCCTCCAATTACTTTTTATCCTTTTTCACTTGCGTTCGCTTTTCACCCTTGTGTATAGTTATCTTATACATTCACTATTTAAAAACATCCTGTTTTCCGATCTGCCTTGTGCGGCGGTTCTACATAATAAGGAGATGTGTACTCATGGAAAAAACATTACTGATGTCACTTGACCTTGGCACCAGCTTCATCAAAAGCGCTGTATACGACACGACAGGCAGTCTCATCGCCGTTGCCTCCCAACCTGTGCAAGATGAGCGTCCACGCCCCGGCGTATTTTTGCAGAAAGGCGAGTATTTTGTAGAATCCGCCATTTCCTGCATGAAAGCCGTATGTGGCGAACTGGGAGAGCGCGCGGCTGATATTGAGGCCATTGCATTCACTGGGCAAATGTCCGGTTTTATGGGGGTGGATAAAAACTGGAACGATGTAACCACCTGGTCATGTTCGCTGGACAGCCGCTACATGCCCTATGCCCAGCGGCAGATGCAATCGCTTCAAAAGCCATTTTTGGAAATCAGTGGCACCAACTTTCCCGCCATGGCGCCAAAATATGAATGGTTCAAAACAGAATTCCCAGAAGAAAACAAACGAGTTGCCAAATACCTGATGATTAGCGGCTATTTAATCGGCCAGCTTGGCGATGTGGATATAGAGGACGCCGTGATTGATACAACCTATACCACCTGGACAGGCCTTGCGGACATCACAAAGGGTAAATGGTCGGATGTAATCTGTGGGGCGATTGGATTGGACACCAAATTCCTGCCCAAAATTGTGCATTCCAATGTGATTTGCGGCAGGCTCTCCAAAAAAGCCGCACAAGCCACCGGTCTCACCAGCGGTATTGCCCTTGTATCCGGTGCGGGTGACAAAATTGCCGGTTGCTTAGGATCTGCCATACTGGACGAAGGCGAAATGAATTTTGAGGCAAGCTCTTACGGTGGTGTGCATAAATCCGTCCGGGAGTATCGTCCAGACATGGAGTCTGGCCGCTATGACTGTATCCCATCCCCGCTGCCGGGCGGCGGCTTTTACGCAGCAAAATTTGTCACCGGCTCAGGCATCACACTGGACTGGTTTATCAATACCTTTGTACGGCAAGAGGGACAAAAACTATCCCAAGCCTTTGCTCAGATTGAAAAGGACATGGAGTCCGTACCTCCCGGATGCAACGGACTGATGGCAATCGGGCTGCTATCCGGTAGTGCCATGCCTATTGACGGGACACTCCGGGGCATGTGGATGGGGCACGACTGGAGCCATAAAAAAGAACACTTCTACCGCGCCCTGCTGGAAAGCATCACTTTTGACTTTGAGCTTACCATAGACAGCATGGATAAGCATTACCCGGAACATCCTGAGCGCTCCGCAGTTGTGAAAACAGTGGGAGGCGGCGCAAAATCTCCTTTCTGGTTACAGCTCAGTGCAGACGTCACAGGCAAAACCTATCAGGTGTTGAGTCGAGATGACATCGCCACCTGGGCAGCGGCCATGCTGGCAGGTAACGCCATCGGTGTATTCAGCGACCTCAAAGAAACCGCAAAAAGCAACATCCATGTCAAAAAAGAATATTCTCCCACACCCGGTCTGCGTGAAACATACCGCCCACTCAAGGAACTATATGCTGAATCGCTTGTGTCATTGCAAGAGCAGTATAAAAAAATCCAACAGGTGAATTCCAATTTGAGGGTATGATTTTTCCCAACAAAACACCTACCAAAACCGGCCCCTGTAACTATGCAGTCGCCGGTTTTTTCACGCCTATACGCTTTTGAAAACCGCAAACCATATTTTTTACCACCACTATCATTTCTTTATACGAGAAAGATCCATACCTTAAGCTCAATTAAGCAACAATTCTTCACTTAAGCATCCGACACACTATGTTGGGTATGTTTCCATTTCTGCTCCATTCATGATGTTATTAACCTGTCTTCCACCAGCCAATCGGTCTTTGCTTCTAGCTTGTCCCCCTTCGCCATCACCATTCAACGAATAAAGAACACAACGATAATAAAAACTCTAATTATGGCTAATATGCTTAACCCTAGCTTAACCACGCCTCTTTTATACTCGTGCTTAGAAAAACTGAACAACCGGGAGGCACAAAATATGGAGCAACCAAAACCAAAAAAGAAAAAAATCGTGGCCATTGCTGCTGTCGCGGCAGTGTGCGCGTTGCTTATCTTCTACATCACAACCGTATATGCCGCGCCATCAGCTAGTGATGAAGACACTTTGCTGCGTGAATACCCCGTCTCACGTGGGGACATCACCGCAGGCATTGGCGGCGCCGGTTCCCTTAGCATCGACGGCGAAGGACACAACTTTTCCGCACCTGTCCAACTTGAGGAGCTTTATATTAAGCAGGGAGACAGTGTAAAAAAAGGTGACAAGCTTGCAAAGGCATCCGAGAAAGCATTGCAGGACAAGCTAAATGAGCTAAACACTCTGCTGGAAAAAGCACAAATCAATCTGGCCGACGCACAAAACAACAAGAAAAAAGGCGCCGTCGATATGATACAAACACAAGCCCCCGGCGATGCGGGAAACGCGGAATACCAAAGCCAACGTGCCGCGGAGCAAGCTTCTGCAAACGAATTACAGCAACAGATTGACAGCATCACAGCCCTGATTGCAGGACTGGATTCCCAGACAGCCGAGCTGGAAACACAGATCGCGGGTATAAACGCGCAGATCGCGTCCCTTGCGGAAGGGGATCCCACCCTCGCGGGATTGCAAGCACAACTTACTACTCTCTCAACAGAACTGGATACCCTAAAAGCAGAACGGGAGAAAGCAGCCTCACAGCTTGCCGAAGCACAAATCTCGCTTGCTTCCGCCAATGCCGCCATGCAAGCGTTGGACGCCGCACGCAATGAGGCCGTGGCACAAAGCCAACGCGAAGCAAATAAGCAAAACCAGACCAATTCGCTGGCTATGAGCGGCTACGATAATGCCATCCGCCTTGCCGAAATCGAGGTGGAAGATATTGAACGGCAGATCGAATCGGTCAAAGCTATTCAAAACGAGCTTTATCTTTACGCCAAGCAGGATGGCATTGTGCTGGAGGTCGGCTACACAGAAGGCTCGGAAACCACATTGGATAAAGATGTTGTGAGCATCGGCAAAGAAGAAAGCCTCTACGCACAACTGCAGGTGTCACAGGCGGATATCGGTAATATTGAAGAAGGGCAGGCTGTAGAGCTGAATTTTGACGCGTATCCCGAGCGCACCTTCACCGGTACAGTTGTCAAAAAGAACCCTCTCCCCGTGAAAGACAGCAACCCCGTTTCATACCTTGTAGAGGTATCTCTTGACCCAGAGGATGCCGATTTGCTTTCCGGCATGACGTGCAGTGGACAATTTATCATCAAACAGGTTAAGGATGTGTTGCAGCTTTCCAACAAAGCCATCCGCATGGGAGAGAACGGGCAGGTTGTGCTGCTGAAGGACGATGAAGGCAATCTGTATGAACAACCGGTGGAAACGGGCTTTTCCGACGGCAAATTCAGCGAGATAGTATCTGGACTTAACGAAGGCGATATCGTATACGTGGAGGGCTGATCATGAATCTGATTGAAACGTTGCGCGTCATTTGGATTAACCTGATGCAGAACAAATTCAAGGTTATGCTGACTTCGCTTGGTATCATTGTGGGCGCGGTTACCATCGTCATGGTCATTGCCATTGGCAAGGGCGGCGAGGACGAAATCGCCGGGCAATTTGGCGACCTTTCCGCCGCCACGGTATACGTGAACCCCGATTATTCCAAAGCCTTCCTCGGCAACACCGACATCACGCAATTCCCCAAGCTGACAGAGGAAATCGAAGGGCAGATACGCGAAGAAAACCCTTTTTTGAAAAGCATCATGCGTGTGATGTATACCGGAGACGAAGTAACAATGAACGGTGAGTCGAACTTTGTGAACATCACCGGTGTCTTTCCGGAATACGAGGAAATCTCTAACCTCCCCCTCGCGCTGGGTGACAATATCACGCAGGACGATATCGACAATAAATCACGCGTGGCGGTAATTGGCGACAAGCTGGCCACTCAATACTTTGGCACAGCGGAAAACGCAATAGGAAAAGCTGTGAAGATACGCAACCAGACCTATACCATCGTGGGTGTGCTGGAACGCAAGGGCGATGCAATACAGGGCATGAGCGCAGATGATACCGTGTTCCTCCCATACTCCACAGTGGAAGAACGACTGATGAGCGATTTTGATCTGCCACAGATGGTCGGGCTGGCAAAAGACATTGCCTATGTAGACAAAGCGGTGGAGCGCATCCAAAGTACGCTTAATTATGTGCTGGACGACGGCAGCACCTATACCGTGGAGGATGCGGGCAGCCGCATAGAAGCAGCAACAGAGTCCGCCCACACCATGAACATGCTGCTCGTTTCCGTCGCTGTCATCGTATTCATCGTGGGCGGCATCGGCATCATGAACGTGCTGTTCGTCTCTGTAAAGGAACGCACTAAGGAGATCGGGATATTGAAGGCATTGGGCAGCTCCAAGCGAGATATCATGGCCCAGTTTTTGCTGGAATCCATCATGATCAGCCTGTTTGGCGGCGGCGTAGGCGTACTGCTGAGCATACTGCTCATGCCACTAATGCAGTATACAGACATCCCCGTGTCACCTACGATGGGCGGAAAGCTGCTTGCTCTTTTCTTCTCGGTATTTACAGGGACATTATTCGGCTTCTATCCCGCGTATAAAGCATCCCGTCTGAAACCGATCGACGCCCTGAGCTATGAATAGACCAACATTTTTCACCTAACTACCGCAATCAATGCCACAGGCATTGGACAATAAATGACTTCTTCAAAAAGAAAGGAACAACACAATGAAAAAGATTTTAGTTATGGTATTAGCTACCCTCATGGTAGCGGCAACAGCAATAGGATGTAGCAGCACTCCTTCGCCGGAAACAGAGATTCCGGCAGAAGAAACACCTGAAGCAACCGACTCCCCATCTTCCCAACCGGAAGAGCCAGCCGATGCTTCCTCCGAAGATCCGAGTGCACAAACACAGGAAATAGAAGGCGAAAGTATATTTGGTAAGGTGAAAAGCATTGTAGGTAATGAGATTGAACTAGAGCTGGCCAAGCCACCTTTTGACATGGGTAAGCCTGTGGAAGGCATCGAGGGTGACGCGGGGAGCAGCACATTCAGCGCCAGCACATCGCAAAGCATCATGATTCAAGGCTCTGAAGAGGATATCGCAAACGGCGACGCAAGCGTCACCAATGAAAGCGGAGCCCTTGCGGATACGAGTGGAATGGCGATTGTTGCGGAAGATGAAAACGGCAATGTGCAGTATTTTGGCGGTGGTATGGGCGAAGGACAAGAGCTGGAGTTGGAATACACAGGTGAAACAAAAAGCATACTGGTTCCTGCGGGGGCAGAAATTTTAAGCCTGATCGGCACAGAAGGCACGCTGGATTCCATCAAAAAGGGCTCTGTGCTTATGCTGACGGTGGACGACATGACCAAAGAACGCGCTACAGCCGATAGCGTTATGATTTGGGAATAAGCTTATGCAAAACTTGTTTACATTGCAAGGCGTCAATAAATCCTACCATATGGGGCAGGAGCAACTCCATGTGCTAAAGGATGTGTGCCTTGAAGTGAGGCGGGGCGAGTATCTCACCATACTCGGCCCCTCCGGTTCAGGTAAATCCACTTTGATGAATATAATAGGCTGTATGGACAATCTGGATACGGGCAGCTACCAATTCGAAGATATTGCCGTACACAAATGCAACGACAATGAGCTGACATGGCTGCGCAATAAAAAGATCGGGTTTATCTTTCAAAAGTACCACCTGATCCCCCAATACTCCGCACTCCAGAACGTGATTATGCCATTGCTGCTGCGTGGCATGTCACGTGCACAGGCTACACGGGAGGCACAGCAAAGCATAGACCTTGTTGGCCTTTCCGACCGCATGAGTCACAAGCCAAATGAGCTTTCGGGCGGACAGCAGCAGCGTGTGGCAATCGCACGGGCACTGGTAACTCAGCCCGCACTGCTTTTGGCGGACGAGCCAACCGGCGCGCTTGATTCCGCCACGGGCAAAGAAATATTGGCACTGTTCCGGCGGTTAAACGACGCGGGCAACACTATTGTAATGATTAGCCATGACGCAAATGTTGCGGCACAAAGCCACCGTATTATTCATATAAACGATGGCTGGCTAAGCGACGAGAACAGCGATATACAGACATATAACCCCCGTCACGGCAGCCAGCCGGATACAGCATCGCAAAAAACAATGGGGATATGCTGACTATATACAGCAAAAGCCCACAGGTAATTCTTTTCAAGGATTACCTGTTTCTTATGTAGTACAATACAATCAACCTTCCCTCCAAAGCCAACAAAAACAAGGACAGAAAACTCAAAAAAAAAATAAAATAATTGTATGAAAACGGGGTTATCTGTTTATATTACAATTGGATTATTTAGAAAGGAACCGTAAGTGTTTGTAACTGCGAACCTTACCGGAAAGATAAAATGCAGGCAGAAGTGGGATATGGTAACAGCCCTGACAGCACAATAGCTGGACGGCAGGCGGCTGGCCAAGCTCTGTCAAACGCAGGCAGAAAAGATCCCTGCGACCTTGTTTTCCTTTTTTGCACGGCACGCCACAACCAGGAAGTGTTGCGTAGCGCTGTAGCCCAAACAGTAGGCGATGCCTGCCCTATCTATGGCGGTGGCGCGGTAGGTGTTATTACAAACGAGAATTTCGGCTATGCAGGCGACCAGGTTGGTGTTGCCTGCATCTGGCTAGACGAAGATGAATGCACCCTGCTAATGGAAGATGGCCTGCTGGAAAGTGAATATGACACCGGCGTGCGCTTGGGCAAACAACTTGCCACAGCCGGAATACAAAAAGATTCCCCGGTTCTACTTTTTTATGACGCGGTAGACCAAACACAAGACCAAATGCGTTTGCTGATGGCCACATGGATTTTAGATGGGATAGAAAAGGGGTTGGGCTTTTTACCGGATCTAACCGGCGCAGGCCTGCAAGGCGACCATATTTGCACGCCTACCCTGCTATACGCAGGTGATAATACAGCATCTCATTGCGCCTTTGCTCTTAAATTATCAGATAATATCTGCGTCGACCATGTCATCATGCATGGTTGCCGCCCTGCATCTCCATATTATACCGTCACAAAAGCGGACGGCCCCACGATCCTCGAGATCAACGGCCAGCCAGCCCTCACATTTATGGATAGCTTGCTCGGCCCTGCGTTAAAGCCGGATGACTACCCTTTCTTTTTACTTTTCGGCATCAACCACAGCGGACACTGGGATGAGTTTGACGAGGACAATTATGCCAGCAGGCTATGCCTTGGGATTGATAAAGAACGCAGGGGCATTATCATGTTTGAGCCGGACATGGTCGCGGGAACAAAATTCCAGATCATGTGCCGGTCTTTGAAGTTGGATTACATGAAGCCAAAAATCCAGAAGCTTTTTGACAAGCTTGACGGACACGATCCATTCTTTGCCATATACATTGATTGCGCGGGCCGGTGCGCCGGATATGGCGGCGTGGAACTAGAGGATGCTTATGTTATACAAGATGCCGTAAATGGCCGCGTACCGCTCCTTGGTCTTTACACCGGTGTAGAAATTGCTTCCATAGGCGGCCGACCCCGCGGCTTGGATTGGACTGGGGTTTTCTGTATCTTTTCAAAGAGTGCTTCTGATGGCCACACGCAAAGAGCGTGCAGGAGAGCACAGCCTTTACATACCGAGGAAAATCTGCCCGCAACAGAAGCGGCCCTCACACCGGATGGCTTGGAAAAACTGAATGAACACAACGTATCTAAAATACTGGCACTGGACGCACGCTCCATTGCTATACGCCATGAGCTGGAGCAAAAGCGCCACGGCTTTGCCCTGCTGGCCGAGCTTGCCATATCCTTGCGTAGTGGCAACAGCAATACCAATATTTTTCACATGGCAACACAGCGCATAAACGCAGCGCTCAATATGCAAAAAACTATTGTGCTGATACCGAGCGCCGACGAGGCGTTTGTTCCCACAGTATTACAGGGATATTCCTCGGAGGAGAAAGCGGGACTTGCCGGCAGCCAAATCAATATAGACGAGGAGTTGCTCCATATAGAAAAACCGGTGCTGGTAACAGCGGTTGATCCGCCAGATCGTTTCGCCGGATTACGCAACACGCTCAAGCTCCCGTATTTCATTTCTACACCCGTTGTGATAGAAAACAAGGTGTCCGCTATTTTAATTACAGGACGAATGATGGAGGCTCCCCCGTTCTTATCAAGGCTGACCCAAAACGACATGGAAACCGTACAAGCCATCAGCATACTTTTGGGCTCCGTATTAATGCACCAAAGGTTGGACGACGCAAACAGGCTGGCACAAACGGATGCACTCACCGGGCTTTTTAACCGGCGTGCGCTGGAATGGCAAGTCGCAGAACTTTTACGCCAGAACCTGACCTATGATAAAATGTCAGCATTTATCATGATTGATATCGATTACTTTAAATCAGTAAACGACAAATATGGGCACATTGTAGGCGACCAGACGTTGAAGAAACTGGCGAAGATGCTGCGCAATAAATTTCGTGCCACAGACCTCATTGCCCGCCTGGGCGGCGATGAATTTGCCATGTTCTGCACGCTAACCACCGATGTGGCACCGCTGGTTGCAAAAGTGGAGAAATTGCTGAGCAAATGGCACGACTCACCTCTTAAAGCGAGTAAGGGAAAAAGCTTCCACTCGTCTCTCAGCATTGGCATCTCCGTTGCACCGCGCGACGGTACTTCTTATCAGGATCTGCTGCACAGAGCCGATATCGCCCTATACAAATCAAAGCAAAACGGACGGAATCAATACACTGTTTACGACGCAAAAACAATGCCAAAATAGCCTATAAGCTGCACTATCCCCAGACGGTAAACGGTAAAGCTGCCGCTTGCTTGTTTGGATGTTCTCTCTACCCAAATTGCCACATATTCAAGTTCGCTTATTTAAAACTCAGTGAATCCTTGCTAATTTTTTCTGCCATCTTTCTGCTTCAAAGAATTTACTTTACAAACACTTAACCATTTCCGTGATACAATAAAAATAAAATAATGATGCAAGGTGAAACAAATGAAGCTGTTGATAATTGAAGACGAAGAGGATTTGCTGGAAATGTTGGTGCGCGGCTTTGAAAAGCTGGGGTATGCGACAGATGGTTTATTAGACGGCGAGGAAGGTCTTGAGGCGATCCAAACGGGGGTTTATGATCTTGTGGTGCTGGATTTGAACCTTCCCGGCATGGATGGGATTGACATTCTACAAAAAGTGCGGGAGGAAGACCCTGAACAAAGGATTATTGTGCTTACCGCCCGGGCAGAATATACCGAGCGTGTGAAGGGGCTGAACCTGGGGGCGAACGATTATCTGGTAAAGCCATTTGACTTTGGCGAACTGATTGCCCGCGTTCAAAACCTACTGCGACGCAGAATTGTGCAGCAGAACGCAGTGATGGAATGCAAAGGGATCCGCATTGACACCACCCGGCGGATAGCGCTGGACAAAAACGGAAAAGCAATAAACCTGACGACACGTGAATACATGATATTGGAATACCTTGCAATGCACGCAGGCACACCTGTTTCCGCGGAAGAACTGATAGAGCATATCTGGGCGGATGACGAGGGGCTTTTTTCCAACGCAGTGAAGGTACACATCAGCCAATTACGCAAAAAGCTACGGGAACACACCACGCAAGAGGTGATCGCGACACAACGGGCCATGGGCTATATTATAGAAAAAGAAGGAGACATGGCATGAAAAAATGGTCTTTGCGCTTTCGGCTGACACTGGCCACGGCAATTATTATCACGGCAATTGCCGTGATGCTTACCTTGGTATCTATGTATCAGACGAGCTTTGTCGCGGTGCAAACGGCTTCGGCTGTTAATGTTGATGACGACTTTTATGCAGTGGAAGAATCTGTAGGGGTTTATGGTATTGCCGATGAAAGCATCTCTGCCGCAGCCAGCATGGACGATACGCTAATGGAAGAATACAATGCGGACACCGCCCCTGTACTGGGTGGATACCCCTCCTCAACTTATTCGGACGGCTATACCCTGCCGTCCTCCGTTGCGATTGTTGTGCAGCAGTTCAATGAGACAAATTTGTTTTTTATGTGCTTTATCATCGGCGCCGGTATTATTATTACATGGTTTGCGCTGGGACGGGCATTAAAACCTGTGCGCGACCTAAGCGACAAAATAACAGGGATTAGCGAGAACGACTTGGATGTGCGTATTACAGACTTTGAAGCGGGAGATGAAATAAACCGTCTGGCACACTCTTTTAATCATATGCTGGAGCGGCTGGAGGGCGCGTTTGAAGCACAAAAAGGATTCGCATCCGCCGCCGCGCACGAGCTAAAAACACCGCTCGCCACAATAAAGGCAAGCCTTGATGTGTTGGAAATTGGCGATGCGCCGCAGGTGCAGGAATATGAACGTGCGGCAGAGGTGACACGAAAACAGACAGAACGCATGATCGCCCTGGTGGACGATTTATTCCAAGTGTCTATGTCACAATACGATTTTAAAGACAGCGTGAATTTGGCAGAGCTTGTGCAGGACGCCCTGCAGGAACAAAAACCGCAGATTGAGGATAAAAAAATAAGCGTATATCTTTATGACCACACGAAAAATCTCCTAACAGGCAATGCCGGTATGCTAAGCCACGCGATAGGGAATGTCATTTCCAACGCAGTGAAATACAACAAGGATAAAGGGACGGTTTCTATTCACATTAACCAGAACGAGCATGACTATACAATCAAGGTCTCGGACACGGGGATTGGAATACCCGAAGACCAACGCGAAAAAGTTTTTGAGGCATTTTACCGTATCGATTCCTCACGCTCACGCAAGGTGGGCGGCGCAGGGATGGGGCTGGCCATCACAAAAAAAATGGTGGATGCGCACGGCGGTAGCGTAGTAATTCTGGAAGGCGAAGATGGCGGGACCAGTGTGAAGATTACCCTACCCAAAATCTGATGGGCATGGTTGTGCACAGAAGGCAGGTACGAAGCCAAAGATACTCCTTCTGCCATTAGGCGGATTGTTTTCTGTTATACCTGTGGGCAGCGCATGAGGCGGCACACCTTCTGTTTATCTCTCCGTCTTATTAACAGAATGGGCGGACGAATATTTTGCATCAAGCTTTTTCAGGTTTTCCAATTCTTTCCTCAAATCTTTACGCACATGATATTGCCAGAAGCACTCGCCAATAAAACTGACCATATGCATCCATTTGAACCGAAACAACGCGTAGAGGACACGCCCCGGCGAATAAATCTTCTTGCTGGCAATGATAATTTCCTGCTGCAACTCGTACGGTTTTATGTTTTGAGGATAATGAACGACGTTGCCATTATACCTATCCCAGTCCTGGTGGAGAAGCAAGTGCTTGTTCTTCTCAAAAAAAGGTGTGCCTGGTGTAAAGAACAATGATTGCACCAACGTGCCGTGGATATGGTTGTCTCGCACAAATTTGGCGATTTTTTTGCCTACGCCCTTCTGGTCTTTTTCCGCACCCACCATAAAAAGACCGCGTACACCAATGCCATGCGCATGGATGTTGCGGATAGCAGAGACAAGATCGCGATAGTTACAATCCTTGTTAAATTCTTTATATGAGTCATCATCTAAAAACTCGACTCCGATGGACACCTCCATAAAACCAGCCTGCTTCATCAGAGCCAGCATCTCATCATCAAAACCAACCTCGTAGCGCGCCTGCACGGTGAAATTGTATTTGATGTCGCTTTCTATGATGGCCTTCAACACAGAGATCGCCCATTCGCGATCCTGAGGAAAATTATCGTCCGTGATCCACACACAGCTCTTAAAGCGCGGAATAAACGGTTTTTTGTGAAATTCAATTGCTTGACGAATATCTTCCACAATATTCTGTGGTGTGCGCTTTCGTATTTTTCGGCCAAAGTGCCGAATCACCGTGCAATAAGAGCAATTATGCGGGCAACCGCGAGAGGCATGCACCTGCGGCCACAATGTGTAGTAATATTTTGCCATGCGCGCATAGTCGTGGACAAGGTTTCTGTCTGGAATGGTATCTATGTTTTCCGGTTGACGGCGCTCACCGGTAAAAACGACTTTCTCCTCCCGCCAGAGGACAACGCCGGGAAAATCGATTTCCTGCCCGTTTCGAAGGGCGTGTATCAGCTCTGTGATAGACTCGTCAGCATCGCCTGTCAGTACATAATCGCAATGTTGTATGGCCTCAGGGTAATTAAGCGAAGCGTGCATACCACCCATCACGAGGACAGCGTTTGATTTTTCACGCAGTCTATCCGCAATCTCATAGGAACGCACGGCGTTAAATGTGTTGACAGAAAAGAAAATGATATCAGCGTCATATACATCCTCATACCGGATCAGCGAGACAGATTCACTGTACATCAGCGTATCCGTCACAATCTTTTGCGCAATAGTCGCAAGCGTGACAAGGCCGGTGGACGGGTTTCGGATATACTTATTGTATGTGAAAAAATTGAGGAAAGATTTGCGGTAAGGGGAATAATTGCCCGCTTCGATCATACGAATCTTATTGACTTTTTGAGGGTTGGATGCAAACATTGGCTTCTCCTGATGATGCTTGAATAACTCCAGCATACACTATCCGGGGAAAATCCTCAATTGCCGAGCGAAAGAATTTCTTGTTTGTGGGCGTGCTGCTGCAATCATGATGACAAAAAAGCAAAACTCCCTTACCCAAAATTAACTGATACGGTAGAAAAAGCGCCTCTCACTTTGGTGGAGGCACTTTTTTTGTGTGTAACAATCGCCGGATCGGTTTGCCCAAATTTGCTTATTGGGATGGCTTCCCATACAAACAACTGGAACACAGAATAACCAGAAAGCTGAAGGATTGTTTTTTACTTACTCCGGAAATTCATATTTTAAAATCGGATTCCTTGCCGCGCTTACTTCATCCGGCCTGCCTACAGGAGTGGTCGCCGGTGTTGCGTGGAGCGCCTCCGGGTCTGTCTCTGCTTGTGTCAATATCTCTTTGATAGCGGCAAGCGAAGCATCCAGCGTTTCCCGGCTCTCCGTTTCTGTCGGCTCAAACATCAGTGCTTCGGGCACAATAAGCGGAAAATACATCGTCGGCGGATGAAATCCTTTGTCAATCATAGATTTTGCCACGTCCATCGCAGATACACCCGTTCGTTTTTTAAAGCTTTCCAGGCCTATTACAAATTCGTGCATACAGGGGGAATCATATGTCACATCCGAGTAGTCCTTCAGGCTATGCAACATATAGTTTGCGTTTAGCACAGCATTTACCGAAGCTGCCTTGAGCCCGTCGCCACCCAACATCAGGAGGTAGGAATATGCCTTGAGCGCCACAAGGAAATTGCCATAGAATGACTTTACCCTGCCAATGCTTTTGGGCCTGTCGTATTCCATATGATATCCATCATCATCTTTTGTAATCACGGGCACCGGCAAATATGCTGAAAGCAGCTTTTTACACCCCACCGGGCCACTGCCCGGGCCGCCGCCGCCATGCGGCGCGGAAAGCGTTTTGTGCAAGTTCCAGTGCACCACATCAAAGCCCATGTCACCCGGGCGGGTCACGCCCATTACCGCGTTCAGGTTTGCCCCGTCGTAATACAGCAAACCGCCTTCGTTGTGTACAATTTCTGAAATCTCACAGATTCCCTTTTCAAATTTGCCCAGTGTGTTGGGATTTGTGAGCATCAGTGCGGCCACCGTGCCATCCATCACCGTACGTAGCGCATCAAGGTCTACGCATCCATCTTCCCCAGATTTTACATTAACAATTTCATAGCCGCACATTGCCGCAGAAGCGGGATTTGTCCCGTGCGCGGAATCGGGGATAATCACCTTTGTCCGCTTATCATCTCCCCTATCCAGATGGTATGCGCGTATAAGCTGCAATCCCGCCCATTCCCCGTGCGCGCCTGCCGCAGGCTGCAATGATGTGCTGTCCATACCGGATACTTCGTTTAACATTTGCTGCGTCTCATACAGCACCTGCAAGCATCCCTGCACTGTTTCTTCGGGCTGCAACGGGTGGATATCCGTAAGTCCGGGCAATGACGCAGCTTTTTCATTCACTTTAGGATTATATTTCATGGTGCATGAACCAAGCGGATAAAAACCATCGTCCACACCATAGGCCCGTTTTGAGAGTGCGGTATAATGCCGCACAACATCTACCTCTGCCATCTCGGGCAAACGGGCAGGCTGCCCACGCAAATATCCGCCGTCCATTGGATATTTCGCGTTTAATTCGTTATGGGGGAGCATGGTGCACCGCCTGCCAATCTTGCTTTTTTTAAAAGAAAGCTTCATTTCGCTCATTTCGCCACCCCCTTCAGCACATTGATTAAATTGTCAATCTCCTCTTTGCCGGTGAGCTCTGTGGCACACCACAATATGCTGCCGTTTGGCTGAGCAAGGCCACCCAATATATCTTCTTTATCAAGCGCTGCCTGCACAACATCTGCATCAGCAGACGCCGTAGTAATAAACTCATGGAAGAATTCACCATCATAAACTCTATCAAACCCCAGTTTTTCCAGCTCTTCGGCTAGGTAATGCGCGTTTGCGTAGCATTGCAACGCCACCTCCCGCATTCCGTCCCTGCCCATCATCGTCATATACATGGCTGCGCGCAGAGCACACCACGCCTGGTTGGAGCAAATATTGCTGCCTGCCTTTTCCCGTCGAATATGCTGCTCTCGCGCCTGCAACGTCAGCACAAACGCGCGGTTGCCTTTTGCGTCCTGCGTCTGCCCCACCATCCTGCCGGGCATTTTACGCATCAGCTTTTTAGTGCAAGCAATGTAGCCCACATAAGGGCCGCCAAACGCTAGCGGCATACCAAGCGGCTGCCCGTCACCCACGGTGATATCCGCTCCCTGCTCTCCCGGCGTTTTCAGCAATGCCGCGGCAATAGGGTTCGTATATGCAACCAGCTTCGCACCACTTTCATGAACTGTTTCTGCACAGCCTTCCAAATTCTCCAGCAAGCCGTAGTAATTAGGGCTGGCAACAACAACTGCCGCAACGTCATCGCCCAACTTTTCCTTTAATGCTACAAAGTCTGTCTTTCCGTCCTTTAGGCCAACCACCTCTACCGGCATACCCAGCGGGGCAGCATAAGTTTTTACCGTCTGCACCACCTGCGGATTTAACCCTTCACTCAGCAAAATACGGTTGCGCCCACGTTCCCTTGCCATCAGGCAAGCCTCGCCCGTGGCGCTTGCCCCGTCATAGACCGAAGCGTTGGATACCTCCATGCCGGTGAGCTCGCAGATCATCGTCTGGTATTCAAAGATACCCTGCAATATGCCCTGACTCATTTCCGCCTGGTAGGGCGTGTATGCTGTGACGAACTCCCCGCGAGACGCTAATGCGTCCAGCGCGGCAGGGATAAAATGCCTGTATGCCCCCGCGCCCAGAAAAACATCCCGGTAAATTTTGTTCTTTTCCGCGTAATGCGATACGCGCTTCAAAGTATTTATTTCGTCGCCACACGCAGGGATCTCCATCTCACGTCCAAGCAGAACCTCTTGCGGAATATCCGCATAGAGGTCTTCTTCCCGCTGGTACCCCAGACTTTCCAGCATCTCCTGTTTTTCCGCCGGCGTTGCCGGAACATACCCCATATCCTTTTTCTCCTTTATATTGCGCACGGGAAACAATGTCCCGCTTCACAAGCTCTTCCCCATAACATCCGACAGCTCCGCTTTGCTATGTACAAGAGATAAGCCAGTACATAAAAATGGCTGCAAAACTAGATCGGATTTATAACAAAGTAGAGCTTTGGTTTACTCTTGCTCCGCGAGAAACTTTTCATATTCCTCCGCATCCATTAACTCATCCAAATGGCCAAGGCCTTCCAACTCCACCAGCCATGCACCATAGCAATCCGAATTCACAATTTCCGGGCTGTCTGCCACTTCTTCATTGATTGCCGACACAGTGCCATCCACAGGCGCAATCACGTCAGATGTAGCCTTTACCGATTCCACAACGGCAAAATTATCACCATGCTCCAGCACGTCGCCCACTTGGGGCAGTTCCACATAAACAAGGTCGCCCAGCTCTTCTTGCGCATGGTCGGTGATGCCGACTTGCACTTTGCCGCCACCCAACTCCTTTACCCATTCGTGTGACTCCGCATACTTCAAGTCTGATGGTATATTCATATTTGTTCCTCCTGTTTTATGCTTTTTTATTTATGATAAAAGGGTAGTTTTAATACTTCCGCTTTTATTCGTTTTCCCCGTACGTCAACCTCTACCTCGCTACCCGCGAATTCTACGGGCACAATCGCCATGGCAATAGCAACCCCCAAGCTGGGCGACATCGTCCCCGAAGTCACAAGCCCCAGCTTTTCTTCGCCGGAATAAACCTCTGCCCCTTCCCGGGCAATACCCTTGCCCGTTAGCTTAATGCCAATCCGCTTTCTTTTTCTGTCCTGTGCCAACACATCCCTGCCCGTAAACACCGGCTTATCCAGCTTAACAAATATGGACAGGTTTGCCTCCCTGGGGGTAATTTCCGGGCTTAGCTCGTGCCCATAAAGCGGCATACCCGCCTCTAGCCGTAGCGTGTCCCTGGCACCCAGGCCGCAGGGGATCAGCCCATATTCCTCGCCTGCTTCCATCAGGATATCCCAAAGTGCCTCCGCGTGCTTATTTCCTGTATAAATCTCAAACCCATCCTCGCCAGTATAACCTGTGCGTGAGATGAGGCAGGGAATATCTCCTATGCACGCCTGCTCTGTAAATGTATAATAGCGCTCTGGAATGCTGCCTTCTCCTACTATCTTTTCCAATATACCTTGCGCCGCCGGGCCCTGCAACGCAAGCTGCGACACATTATCTGAATCATCGCGCAGCGAAACATCTCCCGTAAGTCGCTTTTGCATCCACTCAAAATCTTTTTCCCGGTTGGCAGCATTCACCACAACAAGGTATTTCTCATCATTTATTTTATAAACCAATAAATCGTCCACCGTACCGCCATTTTCATAACACATTGGGCTATACCGCACCTGACCGGGTTGAAGACCGGTGAAATCGTTTGTCAGGATATTATTCAGGTTTTGAAACGCGTCCTGTCCTTCCAAAAAGAACTCACCCATATGTGACACATCAAAAAGGCCTGCCTGTTGCCTTACGGCATTGTGCTCCTTCAGGATACCCGTTTTATATTGCACAGGCAATGTATATCCGGCAAACGGCACCATTTTTCCGCCCGCCTCTGTGTGTTTATCGTAGAACGCAGTACGCTTTTCCATTCGCTTTTCCTCTCCCTTTCATGAATATATTTACCTTATCACATCTCCCGCGTTCTTCCAATATCTGATTTTTATTTTTTACCGCCTTTTTTTGCGAACATGTTTTCTTCTCTCAGCCTGACAAAAAACATAAAAAGACCGCCTGCCATAATGATACTATTACGACAAGCGGCTTCCATTCCGTTTTACTATTTCACAATCATTGCGCTTGTGGCGGTTGCCTGTGCAGGGTAGCTCTCTGCCACAACATCAAACCAGGCAAACAAAGCATTCCCTTCGGCGACCTCTTCACCTGCGACGCTTGCCCCATCCTGGTCAAACACAGAAATCTCTACATCCGCCGGAATGGTAACATAAAGGTCTTTGTTCTCATTCAACACAGTGATACTGCCGTCCTCTTGGTGCTGCACCTCCTCCGCGATCAGGAAGGTGGGTACGCCCAGCCCTGTCTCCGGAATATTGGTTATGATTGCGTAAGCGTTTGACTGCGGTGGCAAAGAGCGTGTCATCGCGCTGCTTACATAAACCTGCACTTCATCACCAACCGTAATCGATTCCAAATCGACCGCTTCACCCGTCTGCGCGTCTATCAATATAGTTTCTTCCGTTATGTTTGCAAGAATGTCGTTTGCCGGGTTCGATTCATTCTGCCCTGTTACATGAACCTGCACGCTGCTATTCTCGTTCCTGATGATCTCCTGAACCTCTCCCCGCACAGCTTCCGACACACTGGCATTTTCCTGCAGATTGCCTGTTATCTCGTTACCCTCCGCAGGATTCTCTGTAATGGTGTCTTCTGTTAGCGTTCCATCAGTTAATGATCCGCCGGACTCCGGCTCGCCATAGGATGGTTCCTCCACCGCGGGTTCTTCAGCGTGTTCTTCCTCCGTCGGTTGCCCTTCTTCCGCGGGCATAGTGGATTCCGCAGTGGTTTCCCCTGCGCTTGGCGAACTGCAAGCGATTAGTGTAAACGCCGTTACCACCAACACAGCGGCTATTGCTATAAGCCATTTCTTCTTCATCTTTATTTTCCTCCTGTCTCTAAGTTACCGCAAATGATTTTTGTTCCTAACAGTTTGACGCGTCTAGTCGCACCACCGTTCCCTTCCATAAATGAAAGAATTATGAACTCTGTACAGCACCATACTATAGATATACTTTAATTACCCTTGGCACACAAAACCGAGGAAAATTCATACAAAGTTTACATCCACTTCTTCCTTCATTCACATTATCCCGTTAAACTACCCGCAAGGAGAGTTACCTATGCACGGAAATACCGTATCCACAACATCCGGAAGGGTTCGCGGGATTTACCGCAAAGGCGTCTTTTTATGGCGCGGTATTCCTTATGCCAGCGCACCGGAGGGCAACCTGCGTTTTAAACATGCACGGCCGCATAAAGGCTGGCCGGGTGTACTTGACGCAACCCGGTATGGCAATATTTGCCCGCAAACAGGTTTCCGCGCGCCTCACAAAGCAGCTGAAGACTGCCTCACACTAAACATCTGGGCGCCCGTGGCCAGTTCCAAAAAGAAAGCGGTTTTGTTTTATATCCATGGCGGATCGTTTTGGCGGGGCACAGGCAATGAATCCCGATACGAAGGAACCAAGCTGTGCCGTAACAGGGATGTTGTCGTTGTCACCATCAATTACCGGCTGGGCGCGTTGGGCTTTTTAGATTTTTCCTTCCTTGGCAAAGGTTTTGATACAAACTGCGGCCTTTCCGATATTGTACAGGCACTTGCGTGGGTCCATGAGAATATCGCTGCATTTGGCGGCGATCCCGGGAATATCACGGTGATCGGCCAGTCGGCAGGTGCAAACGCTGTTTCCGCACTGGTCACGATGCCCTCGGCAAAGCCTTACATTTCCAAGGCTATTATGATGAGCGGCTGCCCTGTGTGGATGCACACAAGCAAAAATGCACAGGATATTGCACGTCAGTTTATGGATTTTATGGAGCTGCCGGATGCAAACGCACTCCGCCGCATATCGGCAGATGAGCTAGTGAAAAAACAAAAGGCCTTTACCCGCCAGTGTAAGATAGGCGAGGGGGCTTTTTCCATTGTAATAGACGGAAAACTAGTGCCAGACTATCCCATTCCCGCTGCACAGCAGGGTGCCTCAGCGAACATTCCTTTGCTGATTGGAACCACAAGGGATGAGTTGTCTTTTTCCTGCAGTAAGCTTTTAAGCGGAATTATGGCTGTGAAGGACGTTGCTTTTTCCGTACTCTCATACGAACAATCCGGATTGCGGAAAAGCCTTGCCGAACGCTACCGCCAATATTATGGGAAACGGGGACAGGTGCAGTTTGTGACCGACCAAATTTTCAGGATGTCCAGCCTCTGGTTTGCTCAGGCCAGTGCAAAACACGCAAAAACGTGGGCCTACAGCTTTGACTATGCCCCACTTTTGATGCAGCTCACACAGCTGGGCGCTTGCCACTCCAGCGATATTCCTTTTTTGTTTGGAAATTACAGCTCCACGCGTTGTGCGTATATGTTTCTTCTTTCTCCCATCCAAAAAGTCATACGCAAGATCTGCGATGAACTGCAAACAGATTTTATTCAGTTTGCCAAAACTGGCTCACTGTCATGGACTCAATGCTCCCTCTCGGACACACCAGCAAAATGCTATGCATATAAACCACAGAAGGTCGCCCCCATGGTGGCTCCCGCTATCAGCAAGGAATACGACAAAAGCAACTTTAAAAAGAAGAGTTGCCAAAGCATCTGTCCTGCGGAATCTGTCTAATCACCGAAAGCTGGTAATCCCCTTATAAAGCACTTGGAGCACCAAGTCAGATATCGTTTCCGTTGACTCGGGCGTACCATCCTCCAGCCATTTTTGCAGTATGCTCACACAGCCCGTAATCGCAAAGACGGCAAGGTATTCCTTTGTTCTTTCACCCTGGGAATTGTAGATCTGAAAATCAAAAATTTCTGGCACCTTTAAAATATCCTTTTGAATATTTGAGCCGCCATTATCGCTTAAAAGCGCGCGGAACAATCCTGCGTTTTCTTTCACATAAACCAGTATACGGTTTAGCACTTGGAAGGATACAGGGATGTTGTCGGTATAATCCTGCCTGCTAAGATAATGTGTGATATTGTCCATCGCTTCCTGCTCTATACTGTGCAGCAGGTCGTATTGATCTTCAAAATGTGCGTAAAACGTGCTCCGGTTCACATCGGCGCGCTCGCACAGTGCTTTTACCGATATCTTGGAGATATGCTCTTTTTGCATCAATTCCACCAGCGCATCCTTGAGCATCATAATAGTGTATTTTACGCGCCTGTCCAGTTTTTTTTCCATACCTGCGCCTCTCAATTATGAATTTTTTGGAAATATCCAACATTTTTTTGTTTTTTGTTGGATATCAGACTTTTTTTTCCGCTTTGTTGGTTGAAATGCTACACTGTGTTGATTATAATGCAATAGATGTGAAATTGCAACTTACCGTTGCACCCGGAGGATTCTATGGATCGATTTGCATATTATATTACGCACCACAAGAAGCGCATCATTGTGCTGTTCATCATAGCAGCGGTAATCTGCACCATTCTCACACTGTTTGTAGGCGTCAACTACAACATGACAGACTACCTCCCGCCCGAATCACAATCCACGATCGGGCTGGAAATAATGAAAGAAGAATTTGGCACCAGCATGGCTAATACCAGCGTTATGGTGCGGGATGTTTCCATTCAGCAGGCTTTGGTATATAAAGATGAGCTTGCAGCTGTGGACGGCGTGACAGAAGTGATGTGGCTGGACGATGTGATAGACATCAAAGAGCCTCTGGAGATGGCAGATAATGATACTGTCGAGGGTTTTTATAAACACGGGAACGCCCTGTTCACAGTCACCATTGCGGATGGAATGGAGCAGGACGCGACAAACGCCATTTGGGAGCTGATTGGCGAAGAAAACGCTATTGCGGGTGAAGCGCCAGATACCGCAACCATGCAGAATGCCACAAGCGCAGAAGTGGCAAACGCAATGGCTATCCTTCTACCTGTTATCCTTGCCATCCTCATATTGTCCTCCTCCTCGTGGATCGACCCGGTGCTTTACCTGTTTGCCATCGGCATTGCCATCCTCATCAATATGGGGACAAATATCTTCTTTGGCGAAATTTCTTTTATGACAAATTCTGTAAGTCCGATTTTGCAGCTTGCTGTTTCATTGGATTACGCAATCTTTCTGCTACACAGCTTTGCCGCCAACCGCAAAAAATATGCCACCGTGGACGAAGCTATGCAGCAAGCCGTCAAGGAATCCATTTCCACTGTGGCGGCAAGCGCGCTCACCACACTATTTGGGTTTATCGCGCTCACGTTTATGGACTTTCGGATTGGGGCAGACCTTGGCTGGGCGCTGGCAAAAGGCATCATCTTGAGCTTTGGCACCACCATTATTTTCCTGCCGGCTTTCACGCTGTGCATGGTTAAAGCAATCGATAAAACACACCACCGGCCGCTCATGCCCAGCTTCAAAAATGTCAATAAAGTATTTTCCAAAATCGCCATTCCTGCTGTTATATTGGTAGCAATTGCCATCATTCCCAGTTTTTTGGGACAGGGGCAAACCGGCTTTGTTTATGGGAACAGCAGTGTCGCTACCAACGAAAGCCAAAGCGGGCGCAGCAAGCTGGCTATCCAAGAAGAGTTTGGCCAATCGACCGTCATGGTGCTTTTGGTGCCGCGCGGGGACATAGCAAAAGAATATGACATGGGTGAAGAAATTAAAAAACTGAACCATGTAACAAGTGTAACCTCTTACGCAAGCGCAGTGGGCACGGCGTTTCCATCGGAATTCCTTGATGATAACATCACCGGGCAATTTTATTCGGACAACTATGCGCGGATTATCGTCTATACAGATACGCCAGACGAAGGCGATGTGGCATTTAATACGGTAGAAGAAATCACAGCGGTAGCAAAATCCTATTATGGAGATGACGTTTATTCTGTGGGGCAAAGCACAAACCTGAATGATATGAAGCAGGTGGTCACGGTGGACAATACCAAGGTGACGCTGATTGCTGTTATTGCCATATTCCTGGTATTGTTGTTTACCTTCCGTTCGGGCACGCTACCCTTTATATTACTGATCACCATAGAAACGGGGATTTGGGTTAACCTTGCCATCCCCTATTTCACAGGGACAGAGATCAACTTTATTGGTTATCTTGTGCTCAATACGGTACAACTTGGCGCTACTGTGGATTACGCAATCCTTTTGACCACGTCATATCTACGAAAGAGAAAGCTCTTGCCACAAAAAGAAGCAATGCACCAGGCGATGGGAGAAAATTTCAGGTCAATAATGGTATCCGCTGCCGTGCTGGCCACGGCGGGATTCACCCTTTACGCTACCTCGTCCAACCCCGCGGTCTCGGATATCGGGCTGCTGCTTGGGCGCGGAACATTGCTGTCCCTTGTCATGGTAGTGTGCTTTTTGCCCGCCATGCTGAGGCTATGTGATAAGGCAATCGGAAAATCAACCTACAAAGCAGATTTTTTCCGGGATAAAAAAAGAGAAAAAAGCAAAAAACAGACAGGAGAGATTCAAAATGAAGCTTAAACGAATGGTCACAGTGTGTATGATGACCGCGGTGCTCCTCATCACCACGTTTGGGATCAGTGCATCCGCAGAAACATCACTGCAAACCGATACCCCACCCGAGACGGAAAATACGGAAAGTAGCAGCATTTCTTCTTCCGGCACAAAAAACAAAGACGAGGTGGTATATGCCACTCTGGATGCAGCTGGCAGTGTGGACGCTATCTATACCGTAAATCACTTCTCCTCCGCAAAAGGAGAACGAATTACAGACTATGGCGAGTATGATTCTGTTGTGAACCTGACCAACACCGACCAACTTACTGCGGCAAGTGGTGCTGTTTCCTTTACCTCTGATGCGGATAATTTTTACTACCAGGGCAACATGTCCTCCACCGATTTACCGTGGCTCTTTGACATTAGTTACAAGCTGGATGGCTCCAGCATGGCTCCGGAGGACACTGCGGGCAAAGACGGCAAGCTGGAACTTGGCATTACCTCCAGCCAAAACGGTAAGACTGACCCAACATTCTATGAGAATTATATGCTGCAAATTACCGTAACATTGGATACAGAAAAATGCAGTAATATTGAAGCGCCGGATGCTACCATCGCAAGCGCGGGCAAAAATAAATCCATTGCCTTTACTGTTCTTCCGGGAGGCGATGCAAACTACACTGTAACGACAGATGTGCAAAATTTCTCCATGGCGGGCATCAGTATTGCTGCCGTACCTTATTCCATGAACATGGATATGGGCGACCTTGATATGGAAGGCCAGTTGGAAGACCTTGAAAAGCTGCCTGAAGCAATCTCTGAACTGAATGATGGTGTGGGCAAGCTGGAGGATGGCACAAGCGAGATGAAAAGCGGTGCCAACCAGCTTGCCAGCGGTTCCTCCGGCATCAAGAGCGGGCTTAACCAAATCTCCGGCAATTCTTCAAAGCTTGTGGACGGTTCCGCCAAGATAAACGATGCACTGTCCCAGATTGCCACAGAGCTAGGCACTTCTGATTTGGAAAATCTAGACCTCAGCCAGATATCCCAATTGCCGGATGGACTTTCCCGGCTTTCCGGCGGACTACGTGGTCTTTCCGGCGGGCTTACCAAGCTGAAAGACGGGTTTACTCTTGCGTATGCAACACTTGACGGCGCAATAGCGGGTATTCCCACCATAGATCCAACCCACATAGGCGCGCTTCAAATTGCTGTCCAAAACAATACCACCCTTGAAGGTTATCTAGGCGAATTGACAAACGCATACACCGCAGCGCAAACTGTAAAGGTCATTTACAGCCAGGTAAAAGCCGCATTTGACGCAGTGGGTGATACTGTCGACACCATGACCGTTACCATGGGCACAATGGCAGATACATTGGACGAAACGATAGCAGAAATTGGCGGGGCGCTGGGCAACCTTGACGGCCTTGACAAGTTGCCCGATCTTGTTTCCGGCCTGGCTCAGCTATCCGGTGAGTATTCTGACTTCCATAACGGCCTTGTAGGCTACACCAGCGGCGTTCAAACGCTTGCATCCAAATATTCCGAATTTGACTCGGGCATCTCTGAATTCAACAGCGGCGTGGGTGAACTGAACGATGGAATAGGCGAGCTTTATGACGGTACAAGTACACTGAACGACGAGATTGCCGACCTTCCGGACTTGATACAGGACGAGATTGACAACCTGAAGGAGCAATATATGCCCTCCGATTTTGAGGCAATATCCTTTACGTCATCCAAAAACACAGACACCGGGTTTGTGCAGTTTGTGTTGCAAACCGCAGCAATAGAAGAACCGGAGGAAGAGACGCAGCCCGTGGAAGAGGAAGCGGAAAATGAAACTTTCTGGGACAGGCTGGTATCGCTGTTCACCTCCGATGATAAGTAATACCTGATATAAACTGGGCTATCCCCAAAACAAGACAGTAAAAGAAAAAGCCTCCTGTCGTTTTTTTCTACGATAGGAGGCTTTTTCTCTCAATGACCGTTTTTCTTGGGGCTGTACATAAAAGCACCAAGAGGTTTTTTTATGGGAAAAACCTATAGAAATATATCCCAACAAATATATTAGATAGTGTTGACATGAGTCAAGCAAGAATGATGGCCCAAAGAGCAATACAGCGAATTTGAATGGCCACCACAAAAGAAGCTGTGATTTTTGCATAGCGCGTGGCAATGCTCCTCCACCGTTTTAGATGCAGAACTGCGTTTTCTACAAGATGGCGCACTTTATATAGGTGCTTGTCATATTCCCTCTGACACTTTCAGTTGCGTTTAGGCGGAATGACAAAACTCATTCCAGCCAACGACGCGTTTTCAATAACCTCGTTCGTGTCATAGCCCCGGTCTGCCAGCAAATATTCAGCTCCAAAGCCGTCTATCAGAGCGATAGCTTGCTTACAATCTGCCGTGGCATCTGCTGTAACAAGTATTCTGAGCGGCATACCATTTGCATCCACGGCCAGATGTATTTATGTTCATATACTTCTTTTAGCCCCGGCCCGATGCATCCATCCCCGCCGGGTCCGGTTCATTCTTTCGAAAAACAGTCGCTGCACACGCCTGCTTTTCTTTTTTGCACAAATTTTATATTGCGTGAGATACTTTTCCCATACGCGCGTATAATACTGTAAGCAAACCAACCGACAGGCTTCTCAGCCTTGCGGGTATCAACAACCAGGAGGAAACGAATACCATGACGGAAAATAGAAAAAAAACACTGAACGATGCTTCGCTCGACGCTGTCAACGGCGGCGGCTCCTATACGGAGACCTACTGCTCCCAGACACGTCCACTGATCTGCACATGCGGATGCTCTGATTTTGACCCCATCAACACCCGCGAAGTGTACAAAGGCAACGGGCGCGAACTGGAAACGGTTCTGCGGTGCACAAGCTGCAGGCGCATTTTCTTCATACCCAAAACGGACTGATCCACAGCAAATTGATTCCCACGCGCAGCGCGGGGCATTCGCTTACGCAACAACAAACCTCCTATCGTTTTTATTCTACGATAGGAGGCTTTTTCTCTCAATGACCGTTTTTCTTGAGGCTATACATAAAAGCACCAGGAGGTTTTTTATGGGAAAAACCTATAGAAATACATCCCAACAAATATATTAGTCACGATAGGGTCATCAGGCTCCCCATTTCCCGCATGGAGTTTTCACTTTCAGTAAACAGCTTATACCCCAGCTATGCGTTACTTCGCGCAGTTGCCAGCATCAGCTTTATCCTGTTTTCCTGGTTCACCCTTGCCGCACCGGGATCATAATCAACCGCCACAGCATTGACACGGGGATCCCGCTCGCACACCTTGCTCATAACACCGCGGCCCACAATGTGGTTTGGCATACATCCAAAGGGCTGCGTACATACAATATTGGGATAGCCAAGCTCTGAAAGATCTAAAATCTCTCCCGGCAGCATCCATCCTTCGCCCATGGTAACGCCATAGTCAATAACACCGTTTGTCAGCTCCCGTATTTGCCGGAAGCTGGACGGCGCAGTAAACTTGGTGCCCGCAACAGCGTCAATAATTGTTTGCTCCATCCTGCCCATATGCCACAGCAAGATGCCCACCACCGCCGCGACAAGCCTATTTCCACCGTAAATATGGATACGCTCAATCATCATATTGACGCAATATAAGGCATATGCCATAATACCGGGCACCATGCACTCACACTCATTTCCTTCCAGAAAAAGCACAAGGTCATTGTTACCAAGTGGCGCGTATTTCATGTATATCTCGCCTACCACGCCAACCTTTGTTCTTTCTCTGGCAACACATGGGATACGCTCAAAATCCTTTACAATCTCCCGGTTCAGCTTTTTGAGCCAGGCAAGTGTAAGTCCCTTGCCGCGGTGCATCATCTGCCGTATTTTTTTTATCCAAGCCTGCACCCGCGCATCCGTCTCCCCCTTGACCGCTTCATAGGGGCGTATTTGATGCTGCAGCAGCATTAGCAAATCGCCATAAACCAGCCCACATCCACATTTTCGTATGATATCAATACTCAATTTGAACCCGGGATTCTTTTCAAATCCGTTTACGCTGATCCCAATGATGGGCACATTGCCAAATCCCGCATTTTGCAAGCCTTTTCTATACAGGTGGATATAATTGGACGCCCGGCATCCGCCTCCCGTCTGAATAAAAAGCAGGGCCGTCTTGTCAATATCATACTTACCGCTTTGCAAAGCATCGATAAATTGTCCCAGCACCAGCAAGGCGGGGTAGCAAATATCGTTATGAATATACCGCAGGCCGGTATGGATAATCTGTGGGCCGCGATTGTGCAGCATCTCTATCTGGTAGCCCTCATCCTCCAGTGCCTGGTGTATGAATTCAAAATGAATGGGCAGCATCTCAGGGATTAGGATAGTATGGCTGCGCTTCATCTCTTTCGTAAAAATGGGTCTTTCGCTTTGCTTTTTCCGATTCTTCACCGCTCCGTGCTCCTTTATGTTCGCCGGCCGCGGCCAGCATACTGCGTAACCGTATGCGTGCGGCCCCCAGGTTTTCTATTTCATCTATTTTTATCTGGCAATACATTTTTCCCTTCGCTTCCAGTATCTCACGGCACTCGTCTGTGGTAATCGCATCGCAGCCACAACCAAAGCTGACAAGCTGTACGAAATATATATTATCATGCGTCGCGGCATAATGCGCCGCCTCATACAGCCTGTTGTGGAACGACCACTGGTTGAATATCCCCAAGGTAATCTCACTTTGTTCCCTGATTTTTATCGAATCCTCGCTGATTACAGACGCACCCAGCTGCATCGCAAGCTGGTCAATACCATGATTGATTTCCGGGTCGATATGATATGGCCTTCCCGCCAGCAAAATCACCGGTGTTTTATGATGCTTTGCTTTTCGGAGGATTTTCTTTGCCTCCTGCCGAACATTGCGGTTATATTCAGCATACGCCGAATACGCAGCGTTAGCTGCCGCCTTTACCTGTGGCAGCGTAATACGCTCAAATATAGGGTTCAGCAGCCGCCAAAGCCTTTTCGGCAGATGCCTTTTTTTATGTAACCCAATAAAGCCATGAATAAAATTAATGTCCGTAATCGCCGACATGTTGGCATTCAGCACCTCTGGATAATAGGCAACAACAGGGCAGTTGAAGCAATTATCGCCCCGCTTATCCTCCATGTGGTAAGACATACAGGGATAGAAAATGTTTTTCACACCCTTGTCGATCAGCGCTTGTACATGGCCATGCATCAGCTTGGCGGGATAGCACACCGTGTCGCTGGGAATGCTGTCCTGCCCCTTCAGGTAGGTTTCACGGTTTGATATAGGCGGAAGAACCACATCTATCTCCAGCTTATGAAAAAATGTCGCCCAAAACGGTAAAAGCTCATACATGTTAAGTCCAAGGGGAATGCCTATCGTATCCTTATGACCTTTTAACACTCCCAAGTGTTCCACACGCTTACGCTTGTACGCATACAGGTTTTGCTTGTCCCCACCGTGTCGTCCACTACCGGCTTTCTCGCACCTGTTTCCACTGACATATTTTCTTCCATCACTGAATGTATTTATCGTAAGACTACATGCGTTTGTACATTTATTACACCTTGTTGTGCTCACCTCGCAGGCAAAGGAGTTAACTTCATCCCGGCTTATTACGCCTGCGGTTTCCTGCGTCTCGTCATATTGCTCGCACGCGTAAAGAGCGGCACCATATGCACCCATCAACCCCGCGATGTCCGGACGTGTCACATGAACGCCTAATTCCAGCTCCAGTGCCCGCAGCACAGCGTCATTATAAAATGTGCCGCCCTGCACCACAATGTGTTTCCCCAGCCCACCCAAGCCGCCGGGGCGAATCACCTTATAAATAGCGTTTTTAACGATGCTGATAGACAGCCCCGCACTGATATCGTCTATACCAGCCCCGTCCTTTTGCGCCTGCTTCACGCTGCTGTTCATAAAAACGGTGCAGCGGCTGCCCAAATCAACCGGTTTTTTTGCCAAAAGGCCTTTCTTGGAAAATTCATCCACAGGATAATCAAGCGCCGACGCAAAGGATTGCAAAAAGCTACCACAACCGCTGGAACAGGCCTCGTTTAAATAAATGTTATCAATTGCGCCATTCTGTATTTTCATGCACTTCATATCCTGCCCGCCAATGTCTAATATAAAGTCCACATTGGGGTCAAAACGGCGCGCGGAAATAAAATGGGCAACTGTCTCCACGATTCCATAGTCAAACTTAAACGCATTTTTTATAAGTTCCTCGCCATAGCCTGTAGCACAGCCCCCATAAATATTAATTCCCGGATACCTGCGGTATAACTCCTGCAAATAGCTTTGTGCCTTTTTAACAGGATTTCCGTTGTTTTGCTCATACTTTGAATCAATCAACTCTCCGTATTGGTTCACCAACGCAAATTTTATTGTTGTACTGCCTGCGTCCACACCCAGAAAAAAATGATTGTTACACTCTTCAAAGCTTTTTTGTGTTATCTTTGCCAAGCTGTGGCGACTTTGAAAGGCTTCATATTCTTCTTCATTTTGAAACAACGGCGGTAATGCATGGAACGCGGGTTGAAGGGTGTTATCAGACAAACGCTTTATAGCCTCCGACAGGTCAGTCGCCTCCGTGGCACAGCTTGCCGTCCCCATTGCAACAAAATACAGGCTGTTTTCCGGGCAGATTCCCGAAACGCCCAGCGTCTCATCAAACGCTTTTCTAAGCTCGCTTAAAAAGGTAAGCGGTCCTCCAAGGTAGAGCACATTGCCTTTGATTGCCCTTCCCTGTGCAAGGCCCGCAACGGTCTGGTTTACTACTGCTTGGAAAATACTGGCCGAGAGGTCACTCTTTCGCGCACCCTGATTTAATAACGGCTGAATATCGCTTTTAGCAAAAACGCCACAACGGCTTGCGATAGTATAAATCCTGTTTTTTTCTTTCGCCGCTTTGTTCATTTCCTCCGGCGTCATATGGAGCAAGGAAGCCATCTGGTCTATAAACGCGCCCGTTCCTCCGGCACATGTCCCATTCATCCGCGCATCCGGATGACCGCCAAAGAATATTATTTTTGCGTCTTCCCCGCCCAATTCTATCGCCACATCAACTGTTTCACTTAATTGATTCGCAGCGACACGCGTGGCGTGCACCTCCTGCACAAAAGGAAAGGAAAGCTTTTCAGCCAAGCCCATACCCGCGCTTCCGCTAACAGCGATTGCCACATCCTGCCCGCGGTATTCCTTTTGCAGAAATTGCAAAAACTGGACGGCCTTCTCTCGCACCAGTCCATAGTGCCGCTCATACATGCTGCTTATCATCCGCCCGCCAGCATCCGTCACCGCCATTTTAATCGTTGTGGAGCCAATATCCAATCCTGCCCGCAAAGAGCGTTTTGAAATTCCCATACCATTTCTCCTTTTGCCGTTTCCATGATATGAAATGATTATTAAGATATATAGCACAAAAAAAGAAATTTTTCGATATTTTTATACTATCCCAATTCACATGCCACATAATAGCAACAACGCAATCCGCCGGATACCCCGCTCAAGCATCATCCCGCCTGTCCGACAAATATATTATCCTAGTGTAACACGAATCTATGCGAATATCTTGCTTTTAAATTATTGTTTACAAAAAAGCTTTATTTGACAAATACGCCACGGCATGGTAAGGTCAGATCATATTTAAGTGATTGATAGACCTCGTATTTGTGCAAATCGAAGTTTACGGTTTGCAAAGATATGGGGTTTTTTCTTTGCTTGGATACTATAATTTAATTCAGGAGGTACCCATTTATATGCATAGTGGTACAGTAAAATGGTTTAACGCGGAAAAAGGCTTTGGTTTTATCTCGGATGACGGCGGCGGGGATGATGTTTTTGTTCATTTCTCAGCTATCGTTTCAGGCGACGGTTTTAAAGCATTGCAAGAAGGACAGGCTGTAACGTTTGACATAGAAACCGATCCCAAAAACAGCAGCAAATTCCGTGCAAAAAATGTGCAGGTTGCGTAAACTCACGAATCTAAAAGCCCGCTCATCGTTAACAGGATGGGCGGGCTTTTCTAGTATATAACAAACATTTTTCACTTCAAGTTTGTTGTTTGCGCAAGGAGTCACGCCCCCTTACCTATGCCTGATATCGCACATTTAAGCCGTTTTCCTGTATAACAAAACCCTGTGCGTTCCTTCCTATGCGCACAGGTTGGCGGGCGTTATTGTGATTATTTTGGTTTTCGCATAACCACCGTTTCCGTCCAATCGCGCAAAGCCAGTTCGCCCTTTTGGTTATAAATGTCCACTGTAACTTCTACAAGGCCATTGTAGGGGTTTCGCTCTTCCTTACGGGTGATGGTGGCAGTGCCCTTCAGCGCATCACCCTCATATACAGGTAAAAACCATTCCATCTTTGTGCTTTTGCCCGCCACAGTCTGTGCACCATAAAGATCCAGTGCCAAGAATTGCTTCCACACCAGCATAAAGCTCATAACACCAGGCGCTATCAACGCGCCGAATTTTGTGCTTCTTGCGTATTCCTCATCCGTATGCAGCGGCAACGGATCATATTGCGCGGCAAACGACAGCATTTGCTCCTTTGTAATCACGACCTCCTCCAGGTCGTAGCTCTTTCCCAGTTCCAGTTCTTCAAAATACATTTATTCGTTTCCTTCTCTGTTCTTTTCTATCATATGGCGGCATGTTCCATCACAAACAGGTCACGTGTAGAATCCTTCAACTGCTGTTTTGGAATATTGCAAAATATTTCCACCAGATCCGCGTCTAGCTGCGTGCCTGCCACCTCACGCAGGATAGCGAGCGCGTCCTCCAGGCTTTTCCTAGGACGGTAAACACGGTCGGTATACAACGCCGAGAATGTATCCGCAATGGCAATGATCTTGGATTCCAGCGGCACCTGGTCGGCAGGGATGCGGTAATACCCTTGCTGGTCCATCCGCTCATGATGGCATAATATCGCATTTCCCAGCCCTTTAAAGCTTGTTTGCTCCAGAATCTGCTTGCCTAGGCGGGGATGCTGGCGGATTACTTTCCATTCTTCTTCATCCAGCGCGCCCGGCTTGTTCAGTACATAATCGGAAATACCGATTTTGCCGATGTCGTGCCGCAGCGCGGCATCCAGCAAGTACGGATAATTGATCTGGCGTTTCAGCTTGTCCGGCAGATGCGCGTAAAAAAGCTTTACCAGGTTCAACACATGGATGGAATGACCTCGCGTGTATTGGTCTTTTGCCTCCATGGCGTTTACAAGCGTACGCACCATCTCATCCGTTTTACCCGCAATCACCCTGGACATCTGCCCCTGCACCGTTACAACGACATAAACAAACACCGCGCCAAAGAAAAAAATGCCCGCCACCAATAAATCGGAAAGTGTTAGCGTGGCACGCCCACTGTAAGTAACGCCCAGCGCGACATAACCGATAAAGAACATTAGCATTAGCACCATGCACAGGCCATATGTCCAGCGGGAAAACACTTTTTTCTCATGCGCTTCCAGCCGGAAGTTCACAAGCGCGCGGTAATATTTTATCATACTGACAAGCAGAATGGCCGCCCCGGCAAAAACCGCTATCAGGCAAATTGTTTTCAAATCCATGATGTTTGTTTCCTTTTTAATTAAAGAGTTTATTATGACAAAAGAGCATCTTCTATAAAACGGGCAAGCTCTTTTTTGTTAACGCCCACATCTTCTATTGGGTCAAGCTTTTTGCCGTTTAGTCGGTAGGCGGGCACCACCCACACCTTCGACTTGTCATACGCATAGGAGTTTGCCTGCTCCAGCTCTTGTTGGTATGCCCCGGCCCGGAGTGCGGCACATAGGCCTTCTGCATCCATAAAGTGTGCCACGCTGCCTGCCAACGCATCAACATCCTCAATGTTGATGCGGCTCTTCAGCGCTATGTCATACATATGCGCGTGGTATTCCATCAGGTTCACCCCATTATCCTTTGCATAGAACATGCCACGGATGGCAAGGTCGCTGTGTGGGCCATAGCGGTCTGGCCGCGGATGCGATTCGCAAGGCCGCCAAATAATCTCAATCTGTGGATAAACCGGCAGCAACTCTGTTAAGTATTCATGAGCACGCATACAATAGGGGCAGGCATAATCAAAAAACACTTCCATGCTCTGCGTCATGGTCATTTCGCCTTCTTTCGTTTTTTGGAATGCGGCTTTTGGTTTGACACAATAAAACCGCGTGTTTCAAAATCACGCATCAAGGCTTATGCTTGGCGCGTTTGCGGGCGCTCGCCCGCTGTGGCAGGGGATACGCATCGTAATTACCGCTGGCAATCTCCCACAGATATAAAGACGCAATGGATGCATAAGGAGAATAACGCCGTTTGTACTTCTCATACAGCTTGCGTGTGATATCCCTGTGCCGGTAAAGCATCTTAAGCCCGCGCTGTATGGCAAGATCATCATAAGAAAGAACATCAGGCCGTTGCATGGAGAAGATAAGCAACATTTCCGCCGTCCATACTCCTACGCCTTTTAGCGTAACAAGCGTTGTTATCACTTCCACATCTGTCATGCTGTTCAGCGCCTGTATGTCAAAAGTGCCGTCCGCCGTTTTTTTCGCAAGCTCATAAATATACTCCGCTTTCCTCATAGACATTCCGCAGCTTTGGATTTCTTCTACCGTCAGTGCGAGCACCCCTCCGGGAGTAATACTCCCGCATTTTTCCAGCAAACGCGCCCACACGGTTTCCGCCGCCCTTGTGGAGATTTGCTGTGAAAGTATAGAGTTTACCAACGCGGCAAAAAGATCGGGGGTTATCACTCGTTTCACGGGTCCTATATGCTCAATCGCCGCAGCCAGTGCTTTGTCTTTACCACAAAGGTAGTCTGTCGCGTCACTGCCATATTCAAAAAAAGCCGGTTGCTGCTCCATCAGCTTATTCCTTCAAAAATCCTTTTTCTATCGAATCGTTAACAATATATTCTACCACGGGCCACAATTTGGGCATACCTTTCTTTATCATATCCATGCGCTCGTACACTTTATCACTGCCAATGTTCGCCTGGTGCCAGGTATGCCCCTTTGTAAGATAGTTCAATAGCAGCGGTTGCATACGATCAATCGCCGCCGCATAGATAGAATCGGGCGTTTGCATTGCGTCAAATTCCTCCCACAGGGCACGGTATTCACTACCCTGCTCCTCCGGCGGCAGGGCAAACAGCTTGTCCGCCGCGCGGCGCTCGCGCTCAGCTTTATCAACTTTGCCCGCCTCATCGTAGCAAAACGTGTCGCCGGCATATACCTCCACAAGGTCATGCAGCAGCGTCATATTCAGCGCGCGGCAAAGGTCTACCTCCGGCGAGTAAGCGTATTCATAAAGCACCAGTGCCATAACCGCCATGTGCCAGCTATGCTCCGCGTCATTTTCCCGACGGGAACCGTCTGCAATCAAGTTGCGACGCAGCACTGTTTTCATTTTGTCTATTTCTACAAGGAAGGAGAGCTGCCTCTCCAATCGCTTTTCGTCCAACATTATTCCTCCTCAAATCCATTCGGATGCTTTTGCTGCCATCGCCAGGTGTCTGCGCACATACGGCCTATATCATATTCTGACTGCCAACCAAGCTCGTTTTTTGCCTTAACGGGATCGGCGTAGTATTCGGGCAGGTCGCCAGCACGCCGCGGCATAATTTTATAAGGGAGCTTGCGTCCCACGGCTGTGGAAAAAGCGTCTACCACCTCCAGCACGGAATAGCCCCTGCCCGCACCCAGATTATAGAGGTGCACGCCCGGCTGGGCCGCCTTTTTTTCCAGTGCGACTACATGCCCACGCGCAAGATCCGTCACATGGATATAGTCGCGCACGCCCGTGCCGTCCCGTGTGGGATAATCATTGCCAAACACACCGATTTGCTCCAGCTTGCCAGAGGCCACCTGTGCCACATAAGGCAGCAGGTTGTTGGGGATACCGTTTGGATCTTCGCCAATCTCGCCTGATTCATGCGCGCCGATGGGGTTGAAGTATCGCAATAGAACAGCAGAGAACCCGGCTTCCGCAACAACCTGGTCTTCCAGCATCTGCTCAATCATTTGCTTGCTTGCGCCATAAGGGCTGGTGGCTTTCCCCCGGGGCATGCTTTCCACATACGGAATGCTTGCCTCCGCGCCATATACAGTGGCTGAGGAGGAAAACACAATGGAATTGACCGAATAATCCCGCATTAGCTCCAGCAGATTGAGCGTGCTGCCGAGGTTATTCCGGTAATAAAGCAGTGGCTTTTCCACCGATTCCCCCACAGCCTTCAGTCCGGCAAAATGAATGACAGCGTCTATTGTATTCTGTTCGAATATCTCTTTGCAGGCCGCTTTATCAAGCAGGTCGTATTCGTAAAACGGGAACTTCCTGCCAGTGATGCCCTGCACCGCTTCAATGGCTTTTCGGCTGGAGTTGACAAGGTTATCCACCACCACAATGTCGTGTCCGGCTTCTAGAAGCTCCACACAGGTGTGGCTACCAATAAATCCAGCGCCGCCCGTAACAAGTATTTTCAATATTTATCCCCTTACCTATTAGTATTTATTTGACGCAAAACACTAACCGCCGTATCATAGTCCTCTTTGTGCACAAACACCCTGTAGGTGGTAATCCTGTCGGGATCGCCCGTTGCAATGGAACCTGTATGCCCGCGGCCGCTACCCGAAAATGGGTTGTATGGCGAAATATCGTCATACTCAATTCCGTTTTGAGCTAAAATGCCGCGCACCTCCGCCAGCTTTTGCAATGAGTGTGTAACAAAAACCTCTTTCCTGTTCCATGGCATCATAACGAGAACACCTCCATTTTTGTTGCGACGGGCAGGATGCCCTAGGGCGACGGGGTATTTTCTTGCTAGTCGTTCTTGCCGCAGCAGTTCTTATATTTTTTGCCAGAGCCGCATGGACAAGGCTCGTTGCGCCCCACTTTTTTCTCCGCGCGGGCCGGGGCGGGTTTTTCGCCTGTGTTTGCGTTTGCCTGCATGGCTCGGCGCGTTTGCGGCCCTTCGGTGGCGATGGGATTGCCGTCCGCGTCAATGTTGGCGGAAACGTCTTTGACCTCGTTTTGCTCCACTTTGCTTTGCACCTTGATGTGGTACAGCATATAGATGGTTTCCTGCCGTATGCTGTCCACCATGGTGTCAAACATCTCAAAGCCTTCCATGCGGTATTCGGTGATGGGGTTACGCTGTCCCAGTGCTCTGAGGCCAATCCCACGGCGGAACTGATCCATTGCGTCAATGTGATCCATCCACTTGGAATCCACCACGCGCAGCAGCACCATGCGCTCTATGGCACGCATATTAAAGCCAGCTTCCTCCATCTCTTTTTCTTTGGCGGAATAAGCATCCGTAACCAGCTTTTCCAGCTGCCCTTTAAAATCATCCACGTCCAGCCGCTCAATCTCATTGACATCCAGCCGATTCATTTTGACGCCAAACACACGCTCAAAATACGCGTAAATATCATCCCAGTCCCATTCCTCCGGGTATTGCCCCTTGGGGCAGTGCGCGTCCAGCGCCATTTGCAGCAAAGCTTCCTTCATGGAGTTGATGTTATCGGAGATATCATCCCCCATCAGCACCTGCCTGCGCTGAGTATAGATAACGTTACGTTGCTGGTTCATCACATCATCATAATCCAGCACATGTTTACGGATATTGAAGTTGTTGCCCTCAATGCGTTTTTGTGCGTTTTCAATCTGCTTGCTGAGCATACCATATTGCAGCGGGATATCGTCCTCGCTGGACATGCGCTCCATAATCGCCTTGATGCGATCTCCGCCGAAAAGGCGCATCAGGTCATCCTCCAGTGCGATGAAAAAGATGGAGGAGCCGGGGTCGCCCTGCCTGCCCGCGCGGCCACGGAGCTGGTTATCTATGCGACGGGATTCATGCCGCTCGGTGCCGATGATGTGCAAGCCACCCACCTTTATCACTTCATCATGCTCGGCATCCGTCAATTTTTTATGCTTTTCCACAAGCTGCGCGTATTTTTCCCGTGCAGCAAGAATGTCCGGATCGTCGGTGGCGGCGTGACTCACTGCCTGCTCAATCAGCTCGTCATCCATGCCTTCGCCGCGCATTTCATTGCGCGCCATATAATCTGAGTTGCCACCAAGAATAATATCCGTACCACGACCTGCCATGTTTGTGGCAATTGTAACAGCGCCTTTTTTACCCGCCTGCGCAATGATCTGTGCCTCTCGCATGTGGTTTTTGGCATTCAACAATTCATGCTTGATGCCGCGTTTTACCAGCAAGGAGGACAGATATTCGTTGTCCGCCACGGAAACAGTACCCACCAGCACCGGCTGGCCTGTCTCGTGCGCCCGGGCAATCTCATCCACCACGGCGGCAAACTTACCCTGCTTTGTGGCATAGATGGTGTCGTTCATATCCTTGCGAATCATGGGCATATGCGTTGGAATTTCCACTACATTCAGGTTGTAAATGCCATTGAATTCATCTTCTTCTGTCTTCGCCGTACCCGTCATGCCACTCAATTTATTGTACATGCGGAAGAAATTCTGGAATGTGATAGTCGCAAGCGTTTTGGATTCGCGCTCCACCTTCACGCCTTCTTTTGCTTCAATTGCCTGGTGCAGCCCATCAGAATAACGGCGGCCTACCATCAGGCGGCCTGTAAATTCATCTACAATAATAACTTCGCCATCCTGCACCACATACTCGCGATCCCGTATAAAAAGCTCATGTGCCTTTAGCGCCTGGTTAATATGATGCACGATTTCTGTATTTTCAATATCCGTCAGGTTTTCCAGCTTGAAATATTTTTCTGCCATTCTCACGCCGTCTTCCGTCAGGTTAACAGCCTTCAGCTTTTCATCCATCTCAAAATGCTCTTCCGGCTTCAGCTTGCGTACAAACTGGTCGGCCTGCCGATACAGGTCGGTGCCTTTGTTGCCATGGCCGGAAATGATAAGCGGAGTGCGCGCTTCATCTATCAGTATGCTGTCTACCTCGTCCACAATACTAAAGTAAAGCTCACGTTGCACAAGATCCTCCTTGCGCACCACCATGTTGTCCCGCAGATAATCAAACCCCAGCTCGTTATTTGTGGAATAGATGATGTCGCAGCCATAGGATTTTTGTTTTTGTGCCCTATCCTGCTCACGGGCGACAAGCCCCACCTTATACCCTAGAAAACGGTACACCTTACCCATCCACTCGCTATCACGCTTTGCCAGGTATTCATTTACCGTGACAACATGAACGCCCTTGCCGGGAATGGCGTTCAACACGGCGGGCAACGTGGCCACCAGCGTTTTACCCTCGCCCGTTTTCATCTCAGCTATATTGCCCTGGTGCAACACAATGCCGCCCAAAATCTGCTCGTAGAAATGCTTAAGCCCAATGACGCGCCAGCTTGCCTCACGCACCTGTGCAAACACCTCGGGCAGCAACGCATCCAGCGATTCGCCCGCCTGGTGACGTTCTTTAAACTCCGCTGTTTTGGCTTTCAGCTCCCCGTCCGTCATGGCTTCATAGGCGGCGGAAAGCGCCTCCACTTTATCTGCTATTTTTTTGACCGGCCGCAAAGCCGAATTTGAAAAAAAACCCATTTTTAATCCTTCTCTCTATCGTAAACTTGATATAAACCCATTTTATTCTAATGATACACGCAAAATACGCATCTTCTTTATTTTATCAAAGTTAGCATGTGAAGTAAAGCAAGGCAAAGCCCCCGATTCCTCATTGTCCAAAGGACGGGTTACATAGGTTTTCTGTTGACGCACTTACGCGGGGGTAAATATGCTGATGCAAAAATAGCCTGCGCAGCCAATCAGCAGACAGATCATACCGGGGTTCAAAAAGATAATTTTGCCCCAGCCTTTTTGCGGCAGTATGCTGACACGCGGGGTAAAGCGAATCCTTTTGCGTGCAAGGTTCACAATAAGAAGCGTACCGCCTGCAATTGCAATACACAAAAGCAAAAGCCCTGTAAAAAGCAAAAGCCCCAGTCCGCCTACTCCTTCGATTAGCGGCATCAACAGAAATGGGATTGTGTTGATAATCCCATGCAACAGCATGGTATACCACACCTTCCCCGTTTTGATATAGACATACCCAAACACCAGCCCTGCGCCAAACGCATAAAAAAACTGGGAGAAATTTCCATGGAACAATCCAAAAAGCAACGCAGAGGTGAACACCGCCACCCACTGCCCATAGCGCGCCAGCCGGTCTATCAGCAGCTTGCGGAAGATAAATTCCTCTGCTATGGGCGCGAGTATACAGACCGT
>JAJDHD010000090.1 GCA_030266015.1 Christensenellaceae bacterium OttesenSCG-928-K19
GTACAGTGCGTATTGAAACGAAGGGTGGGCCGGGCGATCCTGCAAAACGCGCGGCGCGGCAATTTCATTTGCTGGAAAGCATGATGGGCTGACCGGATACTCGACCAGGGGAAATATCGACCTTTATTAAAAAGGAGGAATGAACAATGAATCAGGTAAAGTCATATGTTGGACTGAAGCGCGCGGCCATGGTTATCATGTATATTTTAGCAGCATTGCAACTGATTGGATCCATCAGCTCGGCAATGACATACACGCTTGACGCAGGGAGCATGGCATGGAACTGGATTTGGGCTGCGATTGGCTTTATTGCTGCCATCCTGCTGACAATGAACAAGAAAAGCATGGTCATGACAGGGGCATTGATCGCACTTGCCTCCGGTACACTGTCGCTCATATCAAGCATTTACAGCTTGAGCGCCGCTGGAAGCATGCTTGCAGATTTCGGGCTTGATCAGCAGGTAACGGATATTGCGATGGGCGTATCGATGGTCTTTATGGTCATTGGAAGTTGTATATACTTCCTGGTATTTATACTTGGGTTTATTGCCGCGCGCAGGATGAAAGCGCCTGCCCCGCACACTATGGCGACTGGTCAAAGCTATGCATATCAACAGCAGCCGGAACAGCCACAGCAACCCGCGCAGCAACCGTCGCAGGCAGGCATATTCTGTTCCTCCTGTGGTGCGCCCAACAGCTCCGGCGCGGCTTTTTGCTCCAAATGCGGCGGCAAGCTTCAGCAATCGTAGGAGGTGAATGATATGGCTGGGTACAGAAAAGCAATCAAGGAACACTTTGAAGCAATTCCGGCGTTTAAGAAAGTGCTGGACATCGACTTTATATTTTGGGGCGTGGGCCTTGCTCTGTACGTGCTGGGCGGATGCCTGCTGTTTGTGATCCCTGCGGGAGCAAGCGCTATTGCGGGCGTGGGCCTGTGGATGGCATATTTTGGTATTGCGCTTGCTTTCATCAAAAAAAACGATTGGGGGCTGATGATCACGTTTCTGGGACTCGCAATTTTCAGTGTGATAAATTTTATCATCACAATCGCCGTATCGTCTGGGTACGGCGTATCCATTCCCATTTCATTGTTGTTTGACACACTGGCTTTTGGCACACTGTTTATCCTTTCATATCGCGCGTCCGACACATTGAAAAACGCGGAAATGAAACGCGCGCAGGAAGCGGCGCTGCTCGCCCAGCAGGTAAAAGCTATGGGCGGGACCGTATGCCCTTCATGCGGCGCTGTGATGGAGGGCGGCGCTAAGTTCTGCAATGTGTGTGGCACAAAACGCCCCGATCAGCAAAGATGCGTTTCCTGCGGCAACGAACTTGCAGTGGGAGCGGGATTCTGCAACCGGTGTGGCGCAAAGGTAGCGCCAATCGAAGAGACTAAACCGGAGGTGGAGGCAGTGGTGATTAAATGTGCGTCCTGTGGTCGGGATATCACAAGAGATGACGCATTCTGCCCTGGATGCGGTGCAAAAATCCCCCTCTCTATGACGCGGGAAGGAGTATCGCCATGAAACGAAAAACCGTATGCCTGCTGATTGCATCAATGCTGCTGTGTTTCTGTGTCGCAGGCTGCAGTGCGCCCTTTCTGAATACCGGTGGACAAAATCTCACCCCGACAACATCCGAAAAAATTGGCGAGGGAACACCGTTATTTGAATATCTGGATGATCCGCAAATACTGTTATTTGCAGAAAACTTTGAGGACAACGTTCCCGTTTCGATCAGCGTACTTTATCAAACGGAGGCTGGCGGCGAGCCGTATACGGTGACGGACGAAGAAACTATACGCTCGGTGTTTGAGGCACTGCAAAGCATGATGGTGCTGGGTGAGGCAGGCTCCGGTCATACGGATGATTACCTGAATTACTATTTTGAGATGGCGGACGGCACGATCATCGGAGGGTTTGAATTCCAGGGCGGCATGTACCTCGACAGCCGCATGGGCCTGCACGAGGTCACAGGGTTCGCGCAGCTTCAAGCCACGCTTTCCTATCCATATACCGGAACAACCGAAGAAAATTTATATTACGAAAACGACACGCTGGGCTTTTCACTAACCCTTCCCCCCGGCTGGCAGCCGAACGACACGGGACACGACGAGATCGGCGGCACAATCGAGTTTATTCCTGATTCCAGCCTGTATGGCACATCCGACTCCTTCCTGTCCGTCACATTTTTATCCGGCGTTTCCCTAGAGGATGCAATTGAGAAATCGGACGGTTTTGTGGACGGAGGCACGATCCTACAGGAAGGGGAGGCGCAGATCGGCGGCGCGCAGGCTTACGGCGTGGTGTACGGAGAAACTACGCAGGACGGAACGGCGTATTCCACCTGCCTTTATATGGTGGACGACGGCGGGGATAACTGCTATTACCTGTATTACACGGTGGCCAATGACCTTGCCGCGCTGGACAGCTTTGCGGTCGATGTGGAGGGGATTATTGTCACATTCGCCCCAAGGGAACGCACGCTTGTGGATCAGACGCCCCCGCCTGAAGAGACGCCGGCGCCCGAGCAAACGCTGCCTGCCGAAACGATGGATTTCCTTGACCTTTACGGCGCGAACACATCGGAGGACGTTGTGGCCGCGCTGGGCGAGCCGGACGATATTGCGGATGAGGGCACTGACTACCCCAGTATGACGTATGAATATATCGATCTGGGTACAATGGTGGGCTTTGAAATGAACGACGACGGTGAATACATGATCAATTATATAGGGATAAATAGCGCTGCAAGCCCGTTCACAGTGGGCGGAATCAGCTGTGGCATGGAGTTCCATGAGGCCGAGGCCGCGCTGGAATCCTACGGGTTTGCACATATGCCCGGGCTGACGGACGAGCACACCGGCCGGTTCTACCAGGAGCCGGAGGGCGACGACCCGTATTCCCCCGTCATCATGTTCCAGACCGATACAAACGCAAATGTTATCGTTGTTGTGGGCTACTGGAGCAAAAGCGCGCAGTGGGCGCTGGAGGATTACGCGATACGCGTAGGAGGGTAACGCGGCAAAGAAGGAGCATGCCATGAAAAAGAGGATTTTGTTGATTTTGATCGTACTCGCTTTTACTGTCGCAACCGCGGGCTGCGCGCCATTTTTGAATCTGGGCGCAGCGGGCGGCGGTGCTTCGGGCGGCGATATGGAATTTTTGAACCTGATGATGGCCGCCACGCCGCAGGATATGGAGGCGGTGGTGGGCGAGCCGGACAGTCTGGAGCGATTCAATGTCCTCAACGTCCAGGAAACGCCATTCCTGTGCTACACGTATAGTGACAACGAGTACGGGGTGATCAAATTGGAGTTTGAGGCGGCTGAAGAAGACGGCGAATACATGCTCTGCCGGCTCCACACCATCCAGTCGGGCGGACCGTTTACCATAACCATAGGCGGTGTGAGTGTGGGGATGACGCTGGAGCAGGCGGACGCCACATTGCAGGAGCATGGTTTTTTGAAGACGGAGTTGACCGACTTCAACGGCGGGCTATACTATACATTGTCCGATGCGCAGGACGGCGGTCAGACGATTGCCATACTTTATTTAGATGAAAACGGCGATGTGTGCGAGGTGTGCGGTAAATGCGGCGTCGCCACGCAGTGGGGAATGGAAAACCATGTGCTAAATTTGAACACGGACGTCTCGCTACCGCACGCATACATGTCTGCGGATTTCATGGACATCGTGGCCGTGAACACGCCGGAGAACATCGTTGCTGTGTATGGCGAGCCGACCAATACGGTGGAAAACGACAATTCGGGGGTTCTTATGCGGGACTGCTGGTATGGCGATACTACGATCATCGGATTCCAGCAAACCGAACAGGGGTTTGTGCTGAATGAGTTGATCCTGAATGGCGAAGATAATCGATTTACTGTGGGCGGCGTATATGTCGGTATGGACCTGGCGCAGGCGGAAAGTGCGCTGGGCCGGTACGGATTTTCGTATGCGCCGGACTATCCGGCTAAAAATAACGGGCGTTTTTATGAATTGGATGCCCGGGGCGCACCCGGCCACTTTATAGTTTTGTTGGGTGTGAACGACGGCCAGATCAACGATGTGGGTGGGTATTGGGGTTACATCGCCGGATGGGTGCTGGACTATCATGCTGCGAGTGTATCGGAGCCTCAAACCCCGACTGAACCGGACGCCACACCCGCCCCGGAGGTGGAACAGGCGCCGCCCAACGAAATGATGGATTTTCTGGACGTATACGGCGCAAATACGCCGGAGGACGTTGTGGCCGCATTTGGCGAACCGGATGAAATCGTTGAAAATGACAATCCGGGGTTTTTGGCGATGTCCTACTACTATTCTCATCTCGACACAAGGATTGAATTTGAAATGACTGAAGACGAGGGATATGTATTGAATTATATTGGGGTAGATGGCGCCACCTGTCCATTCACGGTGGGCGGTGTCGGCTACGGCATGGAGTTTCATGAGGCCGAAGCCGCGCTGGGCACATATGGATTTGAGCATATGCCCGGTCTTACGGATGAATTTGGTGGCCGTTTCTACCAGGAGCCGGAGGGCGACGATCCGTACTCTCCCGTCATAATATTTTATACCGACGAGGACGCGAAGGTCACCTCCGTAGGCGGGTACGCGAGTCAGCACGCGCAATGGCTGCTGGAAAGCTACGCAACGCGCGTGTGATATGAAAGCAGGAGGAAACAGCTTATGAAGAAAAGAATTTTCTGGATTTTGATTGCCCTTGCCCTTGCGGCGCTGCCCGCGTGCAGCGCGCCGTTTTTGGACATGAACATAGCGGCGGAAGCGCCCGTCGCGCCGGCTATGCAAACGCAGCCCGCTGTGGAGGCGCCATTTGTGGAAGAGCCCGTGGAGACGCCCGTGCCGGACATGCCCGCAACCGCGCCTGAACCTGCGGGCAACGTCTACACGGACGATATGCTCGGGTTCGAGATTACGCTACCGGA
>JAJDHD010000091.1 GCA_030266015.1 Christensenellaceae bacterium OttesenSCG-928-K19
GCTCGTCCGGCCACAGGTACTCATCCAGCCTGTCGGGTGATGGAATCAACTCACTTAATATCGCGGCTTCCCCACTTTCCAGCAATGCAAGAAGCGTGAGAAAATCCGTCCCCTCTTCGTTGGCCGCCTCAAAGGTAAGCCCGGTCAGTTTTTCCACCTCGCGCAGCACATCAACGGCAATTCCCTGCCACTCCCCCTCCTGGTGGTTATAAAAGCACATGGGGTAATTGTCATATTCCAACGCAATGGGTATTGCAACGCCGGGCTGCGTGTGCGCCTGCAAATATTCTTTTTCTTCCGCCGTCATCTGGCCGGTCAGCTTGTGTACCATATAATCCTGATACCCTTGGTTATACAGGCTGGTCAGGTAATAGACCACTCCCTCGTGCTCCAGGCATTTTTGAACAACACTGATAAACGGTTTCAATTCCGGATTTGCGGTCGTGAGGGAAACAGGCGCATAAATCAACGGGAAATACTCGCTTGCCTGTACTCTGCCATATTCGTCAAAGACGGCCTCAGCGGTGCCATCGTCAAAAAACGCATCGATATCGCCCGACTCCAAAAGCTGCATGACGGTCTGATAATCATCTACAAACACCTCTGCAAACGGGTATTCCGAGGATTCCTTCACATAATCAAGCGCCGTAGAGCCGTCTAAAAAAGCATAGCGCAGTTCTCTTTTTGCCGCCGTCTCGCTAAGCAATGGGCTATCTGCAAGTTGAAAGTATTTAATCGACCGTTGGGCGATCGCGTCTGTCATAAAATAACGTTCCTGTCGCTCGGGCGTGGCGGTAAGCTCACCGGAAAAATCAATATCATGCGAGTTTAACCCGTCTATAAGCGCATCCCATTCATAAACTGCGGGTGAGAATTTCATGTCGAAAAGCTGCGACAAAAATTCGCAAAACAGGCTGGAATAACCACCAATGGAGCCATCGATCAGTGTAAATGCCTCTGTTGAATAATTCATAGCGACCTCAAAGCCGGTATGCTCCGCCTTCAACGCTTCAATCGCGTCAATTTCCGTCTGTGTAACCCCGTCTACCTCCCGGTAATCCAAAACAGGGAGCGTAGCCTGCTCCTCTCCCGTGCTTTCCCCCGTATTGAAGCAACCCGCAAAAAGGCAACAAAAAAGCAACAGAAATGCAATCAGGATACGAATATTCAGTTTTACTGTTCGCTTATGCAATTTTATCAACCGCCTTATACCTTGCTTCCGGGCAAAAAAACAACAGCTTATCCTGCCCTACTCGTGTGTATGGGCCTTCCCAAAGAGCTTAACGTTTTAATAACTGCCAGTGTCATATTATGCTGTGATGAAAGTAATTACCGGAAACCTAATAAACATAGTGCATATCGCCCAATGTGTTCGGATAGCCGCCTGCCCACGGAGCACGCGCTGCACGCCCCGCAAACGGCCACAGGCACCTATTTGCAAACCCACAATGTTTTTTATACGAATTAGTATTATTCTACCCGCAATCTCGAATCGTTGCAAGCCATGAAAACAACATTTGTACGCTTTATTTTACATCATACTATAGTTAACCGTATTTTGGTATATTGTATTTGACATATGCGAAAAAATTCCGGGCGCAAGCAGGCAAATTCGACACCGGGTAGTAATGCGCAAAAAGACAGTCAATAAACAGTACCCCGCCCTGCATTATATAAATAAGAAAATCAACATGTTTTCCACAATGTTTTTAGTTCCCCCAGCCATATAAATATGATATACTGATTGATGTATGACAACAGTACATTTATGGTATAAATTTACGGCATCCAGATGCCGACGATATTTTTAGATGAGTCGTGCGTTTTTTATCGAAAGCGCACACGGGGGGATAAACATGAAGTTTTTCCGGATGGTAGTTTTTATTGCTTGTGCCGTTATCTTCCTTACTGCTGCTGGCTGCAGCTCCACAGGCGGTAGTATGCCCGGGGATGGCGAAGATCTCGTTGTAGCGTTTGTTCCCAAACTTACGGGCAACGCTTTTTTTGAGGCTGCCAATGAAGGCGCACAGGAATATGCCTCAAATCAAGGGTTTACAGTGGAATATGTGGGTGATCCGGTGGCCGATGCAAATAATCAGATTGCGGTTATAGAAAGTCTGATTGAGCAGAATGTCGCCGCTATTTGCATTTCTTCGCTGGACGCAACAGCGCTTGACGATGTTTTGAAGCAAGCTATGCAAGCTGGGATCAATATTGTGACATGGGATTCGGATGTATCTGGCGACGCGCGTTCACTGATGGTTTCCCAAGGTACGCCCGAGCAGCTTGGCATCATGCTGGTGGAAATGGGCGCCAAAAGCCTTGCCAGCCGTGGCAAAAACCCCACAAACGAAGCAATTCGCTATGCCTGGCATTATTCGCAAGCCTCTGTAGCAGACCAGAATTCATGGCAAATAGCTGGCGAGGCTTATATCGACGCAACTTATCCGAACTGGGTGAATGTAGCACCACAGAATTATTATAGCGAGCAGGATGCCGAAAAATCCGTGGCTGTGGGACAGCAGATTTTTGCCGACCACCCAGATATTGACCTCATTATCTGCAATGACTCCACCGCACTGCCCGGTCAGGCAGAAGCAGCCAAACTTCTGGGGCTGACAGAAAGAGATATAACTATAACCGGTTTCGCCTCTCCCAACGCAGTGAGGGAATATTGTGAAGACGGGATCGTAGAGCGCTGGGGACTGTGGGACTGCCAGGTGCAGGGTGCCCTGGGGTGTTACCTTGCCTGGTATCTTGCATCCGGCCACGCGGTAGCGGTGGGTGAGAAAATAGACGTGCCCGAGATTGGCGTGGTGGAAGTGATGCCCAATACAGTGCTGGACGCGGCAGCATATACCAGCAATGACTCCGGGACGGTGTTGTTGCCCAGCCGCTTGGAATTTACAAAAGAGAATGTGGGCGACTATAATTTTTAAAGCGGGACAAAAACATGAAAAAGGATAAGCTGATTCGGTTTTGTGCAACAGTGGCGGGCCTGCTGTTGGTTTTGCTGTTCCTTTGTGGTTGCGGCCAACAGGCAGGTGCATTAAAAGATGGTTATTACACCGCCGAGGCTGCGGAATTTGACGATTATGGATGGAAGGAATATGTGACCATTTTTGTCAGCGAAAACCGCATTATCACAGTAGAATATGACGCAAAAAACGCAAGCGGTTTTATCAAATCCTGGGATATGGACTATATGCGGGAGATGAACGCGGTGGATGGCACATATCCCAATGAGTATACACGAGAATATGCGGATGGATTGGTAAATCGGCAAGACCCGGAGGCAGTGGACATGATCACCGGTGCCACCCATTCTTATCATTCTTACCAGCAGCTTGCACACGCGGCAATAGAACAAGCGGAAAAAGGCATGACCGATGTGGCTTATGTAGCGCTTACCACCGAAGAATAGCATAAAGGGGCAGCATGAAAAAGAGCATTACAAGAAGAATGTTGGTAACAACCATATCGACAATCGTGATCCTGGCGGTTGTCCTTGTTCTGGTCATGACTTATTTTATGAACTCCCTGATGGATACCGTTATGCTGGAAACACTGCAGCCTATGGCAAAAACGGCGGCGGAAAGCGTGGAGGGCAACCTGCACATGCTTGCCGACCGCTTCTTTATGCTACGGAAAAACAATGTGCTTTCTTCTTTTGACCCCAAATCAGAGGATGTAAAAGAGGAGCTGAATGACATCATATCCGGCATAGAGTTTGTGTGGCTGGGCGTATACCACACAAATGGCACCCTGTTTTCCGGCAGCGACGAAGCACCACGCAGCATTGCGGGGCGAGGTATGACCAACCTGATTGCGCAAACAAACAACCTTGTAATAGAAAATACCAGCGTGGGAACCCACGGGCTGGAGATTGCCATGGGGCTACCGCTGATGGTGGACAGCCGGGGGGGCGCAAAGACTTTTTACCTGGTGGGCAGTTACCAATATGATGTGCTGGGCGATGTGCTTGCCAGTATTAACATTGGTGCAAACAGCACCGCTTTTATCATCGATGAAGCGGGCACTGTGATCGCACATAAAATGCAGGGCAAAGTATATAGCCAGGAGACCATTTCAGATGGACTAGGCGGCACCGAAGCCTTGCTGGAAACATTCCGGCTGATGGTGCAGGGGCAATCCGGGTCTACCCGGGTGGACGACAGCGCGGTAGGAGAGGCATTTATCAGCTATGCCCCAGTGCGCGGGACATACTGGTCGCTGGGTATTGCCGCGCCCAAGAGTGATTTTGTCGGATCGTTGTGGCAGGCGGTCTCCACCAGCATATTGTTCGTGCTTATTTTTGTGGTGGTGGTAGGGATTACGTTGGTTCTGCTGTTCCGCAGGATGCTGACAGCACCCATGCAGGTTATTACAGAACGGTCGCGGCAGCTTTCTGCCGGAAACCTGGAGGACACCCTCCCCGAAGCAATTACCGGCAGAAACGATGAAATTGGCCAACTGGGGAATGCCTTTGTATCCTTCTCGCAGACAATACACGGGGTGATAAGCGAAGTAGGCATACTCACGGGCGACGCACGCGCGGGCAGGCTAAACGAACGAGCGGATTTGACCGGCTATGAAGGCGATTATCATTCCATCCTGTCCGGCATGAATGAAACACTGGATGTTTTTTGTGAATATCTGGAAGCGATTCCGGACGGCGTGGCTTTGTTTAACGAGAATAAAGAACCTATTTATTATAATGAAGCGATGGAACGCATACTGACGAAGCATAGCGAATATTCCGACAACGCAAACCTGCTGGCGTCCATTATTTCGGCTGGACAAGACAGCAAACTGCCACCGGCGGCGGAA
>JAJDHD010000092.1 GCA_030266015.1 Christensenellaceae bacterium OttesenSCG-928-K19
GGACGATAGGTGGTTTTATAAACGATCGCGCCCATGTACACATGGTCGCGAGCGGGCAATTAATTGAAGAATTTGGGGTTGAAAAAGGTGACTGTTAAGCCATTCCTTAAAAAAACCCCCAAAAGCTCAGATTAATTAGGCTAAAAAACGCAGGTAATTAATTGGAGAATTTGGGGCGGGAAAATGCGATGGTTGAGCCATTCTTAAAAAAACACGAAATAATTCAGTGTTTTTGAACCCCAAAAGCTCAAATTAAATCCCCAAAAGCTCGGAAAAATACCCCAAAAGCTCAGAATAAATCAGATTTAGTAGGTAATTAATCGGAGAATATGGGGCCAGGAGGAGGAAGGATATGGAAAAACAAGGACACAAAAAGAGGGACATACGGTTTTTCAGCAACAAAAATGATTGTATGATGACCGTACACAGTAAGGAGGCGAAAAAGTATGCGGATAATTTGGAGGAGGATGAAAAAGTGAAAGGGTACCAGACCAATGTACCGTTGGTGAATTTCCGTGACAAAATCAGTCTGATTGATATTCGCAAAAGCTACCAGCAAAGTGAATGGACAAGCGATTTCATGCTCATAATGCCGGACGACAGCGTAGCAATTCGGGAAGTATTTACCTATGACGACCTGAAGCAGCGGGCACCGATAGAAAGGATGGAATTATCCCGCCGGTACTGGAAAGCCGCCCACGTCACAGATTGGGGGATTGTACTTGTGAAGAAGGAGGAGCGAGCGTGGTAAAGGGATTCTATGAAAAAGACGGAATCATATTTCGGTGTCTACTGATGTGTGAAGCTGGCGTCTGGTTGATTGAATATGGATGCTGCAAAGAGCCTGTATTGGTTTCGCATGATGAATTCGCCTCATTTGTTCATGTGCCAGCTCCGGATGGAGCCCTACAAATTGACTCGCTAGGCCCAACCTATGAAAAGACACGCCTCAGGCGGCTGGAAACATTGCAGGAGCTCATTTCAGACGACATACACATCATTGACAGGCATGCCCGCATCAAAGCGTTGAAGGCCCTTGCCGGACGCTCCGGCGTGTCAGAGAAGACTCTGAAGCGCTGGTACTACGCTTATCTGTCCGGCGCCGGCCTGTACTCAAAGAAGCGGGAGAACAAAGCCAAAATAATATCGCCTGACGAAAAGATTATGAAGTGGGCTATAGAGACACTGCCGCCACAGCTTAGTAAGCTGATAATAGATGGAGGTGAAAAATATGTTTTTTGATTTTAAACCCAGTAAGCATGATTGGATTAATAAGGTATCCAACGACTATATGTCATACAAATTGTGGGAGGAAAGCCTTTCAGACAAAACAACGTCATCTTATTCCCAACGAAATAATGGCAGCACTTATTATAGCAAACCGGCACCAGTTGACCCAGCAGACACAGCATTCTATTTTGTGATTGCAGCATGGGCTATTTTGGGCATTATATTCGCTATCGTAGCGAAAGTGAATATAGATAGCTGGGTTGCAGATTTGCTCGCAGTGTTGCTACCACTCTCGCCAGTGGTATTCATATTTGCCCACATTTGGTATGCTCCTTCAAAAAAAATCATTGAGATACCGGCGGCAGCGGTTATGGATAGAGAGCGTGTTGGTAAGCTACCGACCGGATATCTTGTCACTATCACTGAGAACACGTCTCAAAACGGCGAGAAAATGTTGATAGCGATGGATAGAAACGGTAATCCACTATTCTTTATTCCAGATGAAATTCGTGACTTTGTATTGACCCATATGAAAAATGATGCCAAATTCAAATGTCAGATGCTTCCCCCGTACCCTTGGACAGCTATGAAAATTTACTATACATCTTAATTGAAGGCGAAGAAATGAGGAGTGTTTGGAAAACCGAGATAATCTATTCTGGATAGAGCTTCTAAACCACGCATACAAATCTACGGGAAAGTATGTTAATATAGTATTATTAATTTAATGATAGGGTGCTAGTATGTCGAATAATAGGTACGATGTTAAAGAGATTTTGCATGAGAATACTGAAACGGGAGCTACTGTATATCATGCTATTGATACAATAAATAATCTGCATGTTGTAATTAAGGATATCCCACTACACAATACGGTTCATAATACTATTTTTAGTAGAGAAATTGAGGCATTAAACATATTAAGAGAGACAAAACATATCGTCAGGATATGGGATTATTTTGCAGGAAATAACAAAAATGGAAAGGCGATAGGACGCATCATTTTGCAGTATATTGAAGGATATGCTCTGGAAAATTGCCTATATGATATATCAAATAACAGAACAAAATACAGCATCATAAAGCAATTGGTTTCTGCGATACGTGATGCGCACAATAAAGGGATAATACATCGAGATATTAATCCTTCAAATGTAATGATAGATGGTGAGTTGAATGTTACGTTGATTGATTTTGGAATTGCAAAAATAAAGAGTATGATAACTAAAGGGACGACGATGATGTTTGCAACAAACCGTTATGTTGCTCCTGAAGTGTCATATCATCCAGAAAATACAAACGAGCAAACGGATATATACTCGTTGGGGGCATTGATTTATTATTTGTTCACTAATAAAGAACCACCTTTACCAGAGAAATTTGATGAGACGATTAAAACTGCAACAGGAATGGATTCAGATTTAAAGAGAGTTGTTAGGAAAATGGTTTCGCCGATAGAGTGCAGATATGTGGATATCCAATCGGTTGAATCTGATTTGTATAGATTATTTGACAAATACTTAAAAAACGATGAAGTATACATTGTTTATTTACCATTTGATAAAATAATGCAAATGTACAATAACTATTTAGTCACGACAAGAAATATTCAAAGTGCCATTAACGATGATATTAAGTCTAACTTTAATGAGTCGTATATTGAAATAAGACGTGATGAGAAGAGTGATTCATACGTTATTTATGGATATACATATCTTTTTGAATGTATATACAATGTTGAACTACAACAATTGCAGGTTACTGGATTCAAAACAATTAATCCTCATAAAAGAGAAAAAGCTAGACGGAATTGCTATGAAGTCACGGGTAATTTTTTATTTGTCAGCTCGAATGTAGGAAACGCAGGATACTTAGATATTGAGAATCACACGCAAATACTAATCAATAAGGTCAAAAGACATGCTAATGAAGCTAATTCATCAGAAAATATCAATAATGTATTCAATGAAAACTTTGGCATATGGAATACATATTTAAATGGAAAGATTGAACAAATTAGAAAAAATGCTATTCGATATCATTATTGTTCTTATGATGTAGATGGAACGATAGTAAAATTTGAATTAGACAAATCAAAAAAACAGCCGGAATTTGATATTGACCAGGAAATGACATTGATTTTTGAAAAGAAAGAAAAAAATAGAATAACGGAAGTTGAAATTGGAAAATATATAAAAATGGAAAATAATGGACATACAATGCTGGTTGACACCTCATTAATTGCCCAAAAAAAGAAATCGTACAAAATGCCATTGACTGGGTCAATCTGCATAGATTATACATATAAAACAATTCAGTGCGAAAGACAAAAGAAGGCTATATTTGAATGCATAAGAGGTGATTTCCATACTACCGGTAATTTGAAAAGCATCATGACTGGTATGGAGCCAGTTTCAATGATAAATAACATAAGTAGTATTAAGTACTTTGATGAAAGGCTTGATTCGAGTCAGCAAATGGCAGTTAAGAAAGCGTTACAAGTACAAGATTTTATGCTTATCCAAGGACCACCGGGAACAGGAAAGACGAATGTTATTATTGAAATAATAAGGCAGGTAATAAAAAAGAATCGAAAGTTTGCGGTATCGCCAGAAAAAATTTTGGTCGTCTCTCAAGCACACTCAGCAGTTGATAAGATTCTCGAAGATTTGGACCATCATCTTGACAAAGAGAATGTTTTAAGAATAGCGAGCGCAAATGCGGCAGAGAAAATGTCAGATTTGGCAAAAAGCAAGTATAGTGTGCAGCAGAAAAAAGAGTTGTGGATAAATGGTGTTTCAAAAAAGAGCAAAGCGAGTTTAGATATTCGGACTTACCAGTATTTGAAATAAATCGTTGGTTAGAGTATAAAGGGTTGCGGTCGGAATCCACTTCCAAAAAGTATGCCTATAATCTGTGTCGATTTCTTAATTATTTAGATAGGAAGTCTATTGATTACAAGACGATTAATAAACGTGAAATAATTCTATTTGTTGATGAATTGCTCTTCCCTAAAACTGAAGATAAAATATCCTTTAATTCAAAGATTACTTATAATAATAGACACGTTTGGTACGTCGGCTGTGATGGAGCAATTGGACGAGGACGATATGAAGGTGACTGTTTGCGCTGCAACTGAAGGGATGCGATTTTTTGCACTTCAGTTTGCGTCGGTGTGCGAAATAATGGAACCAAAAGAGTTGCGGGATGTAGTGAAGTCAGATATACAAGAACTTTGTGCAAAGTATGGGCTGTAACAAGGGCAATCAGATATATTGGTGCGACACCATGTATTATGGCAATGGGAGAAGTGCGATGATTTCCTGCTTGGAAATAATGGCGTCGCAAAATAGCTAGTCAGCCTGCTTGTATGTGTATCGTGTTGGGGGGAGTGTAGCATACGTGTTAAACAATTTAATCATGAATTAAATTGAAAA
>JAJDHD010000093.1 GCA_030266015.1 Christensenellaceae bacterium OttesenSCG-928-K19
CATATGAGCTCAAAAGCGGGTATGGAAGCGGCGCGGCGGGCACGGGAGAACGGTGTGAAAGCATATGTGGAATCATGCCCGCAATACTTGCTTTTGACGGATGAGCGGTATGCGCTTCCCGGCTTTGAAGGGGCAAAGTATGCGGTTTCGCCCCCCCTGCGTAAGGCGCAGGACGCCGGGGCGCTTTGGGAGGCTGTTTCATCAGGCGAGGTGGATACAATCGCGACAGACCACTGTTCTTTTAATTTTAAGGGGCAAAAGGAACTGGGGAAAGCTGATTTCTCCAAAATACCAAATGGCGCGCCAGGGGTGCAGACCCGGCCCGCGCTGCTATATACATACGGAGTGGAAGCGGGCAAATTGTCGCTGGAAGGATTTTGCAGGCTGCTTAGCGAAAATCCTGCGAAGCTCTATGGGATGTATCCTGAGAAGGGTAGCCTTTCTGTGGGCAGTGATGCGGATATCGTGGTGTGGGATCCGCGGGCAAAGGATGTTATCACCGCCAAAAACCAGTTATCAGCCTGCGATTACACGCCGTTTGAAGGAATGGAGACCGAGGGAAAAGCGGCATATGTTTTTGTAAACGGCAGGCTGGCGGCTCAAGATGGTGATGTAGCCAACCGGTATTTGGGAGAATACGTTGCCCGGAGACCGGGGATGTTTTGGAGGTAGCGGTGAAAATCGGATGTGTTCTTTTAGCCTCCGGGTTGTCAAAACGATTCGGACGAAACAAGCTGGTAGAGGAGTTTAAAGGAAAAGCATTAATTGAGCGAACATTTGATGCGCTCCCCGTGGAATTGTTCTCAGATGTTGTTGTAGCAACAGCCTATGATGAGATAGAGGAGATGGCCTATGCACGGGGATTTAGAGTCGTTCGCAATCCTCATCCCGAAACGGGGATTGGTGGTACGGTAAAGCTGGGTGTTGCGTCTATGGCGGGTACAGATGCGTGCATGATCTGCGTGTGTGACCAACCCTGTATAAGCAAAGAAACACTGCAAGGAATGATAGAAGCCTATCGGGGCGGCATTATGGCGGCTTCTTTTGACGGGCACAGGGGGAATCCGGTTATTTTCCACCACAGCCTGTATGCGGAGCTTTTAGCGATTGCGGACAGCCGGTCGGGCAAGCATGTGATGGAGAAGCATCTGGACATGCTTGCGCTTTTTCCTGTGCCGGATAAGAGAGAATTAAAGGATATAGATTATTTACATGACATCGAGACATTTTGATACAGTAAAGAACCTGTTTATTACAGGGGAAAAGGGAATAGGAAAATCTACGCTGCTGAAAGAGGAGCTGGAAAAATCGGAGGTGCAGTACTCGGGGTTTTGCACGCTGCCCTATAGGATTGCAAGCCATGAGACAGGATATTATATTCATGTGCTTTCAAGTACGGTTACCGAGGAGCAAAACAACAAGCCAATATCCGTGCGGATTGGAGAAGGAAAGTGTATCCCCGTCCCCGAGGTGTTTGACCACTTTGGATCCTTGTATCTGGAAGCGTCCCGTAGCGATGGCTGTGAGGCATTATTGATGGATGAGCTTGGCGTGATAGAAGAAGGAGCGCGTATCTTCCAATCTGTTGTAAAAAGATGCCTTGATGGTGAAAAACCGGTGATTGGCGTAATAAAAGCGGAGGGCGAGGGTTGGCTTAATGGAATTAGAGCCAGGGCCGATACGGAAATACTTCTGCTGGACGAAAAGAATAATATAGAAGTAAGGGAAAGAGTAACAAAGTTTTTGAAAAATGTAAAAAGGAGAAATAGAATGAAAAAACTGATTAACACAAAAAATGCGCCGGGTGCGATAGGCCCCTATTCGCAAGGGATTGTCGCCAATGGAATGGTTTATACATCAGGCCAATTGCCTATCAATGCTGAAACGGGTGAAATGCCGGCAGGAATTGGAGAACAAACAAAGCAATCACTGGAAAACCTGAAGGCTGTGCTTGAGGCGGCGGGAACAACAATGAAAGCAGTCATAAAAACGACGGTATTTTTACAGAGTATGGCGGATTTTGCGGAAATGAACGATGTTTATGCAACGTATTTTGCGGAGCCATTTCCGGCAAGGTCGTGTGTTGAGGTTGCTAGGTTGCCAAAGGACGCGTTGATAGAGATCGAATGTGTTGCAGAGCAGGGGTAAGAGGCGTTTGCCTTTCCGGTGGAGGTTGCTATAATAGATAACCGAATGGTCTTGAGTGGCGTATGCCAAGGCACTTTCGTTTTTCGGAATCTCCGTATGCTTCCATAAGCGCAACGCAAAAAAATAGCCCATGCTTTGGCATGGGCTGCAAACATTTTTTAGTGCTTTATGTGATTGTGTGAAGACCACATTTTAGCCTTGCTGTTATGTAGGATGCATCATCCCCATATTCGGTTTTCTTACAGGAGGATCACTCTTTTCCCATTGCCAGCCGATTTGCCCGGCAACGCTTTCAAAATGATATTTGGCAATGCCAAGCTCCACCTTTGCGTACCTTCCCGGTCCTGCAAGCGCCCGTACCATGTTGCCGTATAGTTGAAAATGGAAGCGTTGCCTGTTGCCATAGAAGGGCGCGAGCTGCGCCGCCCGCACCCCGGTGCGGAACCATTCCGGCATCGCGCCATCCAGACGGCACAGAGCTTCCACCGGCGTTACCGCGTGGGAAAACCCATCCGTTTCACCATAGCCAACTGCAATAACCATGAGCAGTTTTTCGCCCGGGTGAATACTGACCTTTTGGCTAACAACCCCTTGAGTAACGCTATGTCTTACCTGCGCCATAGAGACCCAGCAGGTATTAAGCCCAAGCTGTTGGGCTTTCAGTACAATCTTTTCGCCGTAATAGCCGCATTTTTCATCCATGCTGCCATCTCGCGCACCCACAAGCGCAATGTAGTTGCCTACATTCCGAAATCCATGGTACCGTGCCGCAAATCCCGAGAACGCATTCTGCTCGCCTGTGCAAAGCTGGATGTGCAGACCGCTGCGCCTGTTGCACTCGTCTATCACATGGCGAAGCTCATCCTGTGTGTTTTCTTCAATTTCTTTTCCCGTATAAGCCCGAACCGAGTGTCTTGCCTTCATAGCCTCAAACAATTCCATGTGTTCTCCCTCCTATCTATTAGATTTGCCCGCGGACGCTGCCGCAGGTTTCTTGTTCTGCCACCTCGTTCTTTATTATAATATTAATACCATTTCGGCGATTATGATACAAATATATTGCCTGTTTATTATAAATATAGTAGCCGTTTCGGGCTGTCTGATACAACGCTAAAGCAATTTCGCAATACGGAGCTGCCTGCAAAGGCATGGTATGATACGCAAGATGTCCTTGTTTTACAGTCAAACTATCACAAAATGGAAATATAATAAAAATACCCCTGTTTTCATCAACAATTTTATGATAGCATATAAGGCAAAGGACTCTTTGTTCCGGAAAAGCGAGGTGCCCATCATTATGTCGGCAAATGAATACATTGACCTTGAAAGCGCGCTGGGCCGCGTCTGGGGAGATAAAGACACACTAAAACTAATGCTGAACTTGCTTTTGGAAGGCGACGAATTTGATCAACTGAAAAATGCGCTGGAGCAACAGGATTATAAAACTGCAGAAGCGTATTCTCATGCCATCAAAGGAATGGCAGGAAATTTGTCTGTCGACCGTTTGTTTGAGATTTCCACGCAGCTCAATGATGAGTTGAAAAAAGGCCCCCCACAAGCGCAGACTGTGCAGGACTATTACGATGTGGCCGATAAAACAATAGAAGCGGTAAAAGAAACGCTGGAAACATTGTAACGGGGATATTGAATAAAGACCGGTCTTTTTCAAAAGTGAAGGGTATCGGCATTAAGGGATGGATAATAAATCACTTTAATATAGTTTTAGAGATGCTCACTGCATCGCTATTTTATGTACATAGCTTTGATTTATGGCGTCTTTTGTAGCGCTTACATGCTCTCCAAAAGCTTTGGTTCTGTTTTCAATGGGCATCTACCTTCAATCCGTCTTCCGATTCCGTAGCAGCCACTTAGGCAGCTCGGCGCCGTTTTTCTTAAAGGCCGCAATCAGCTTGGGGTTAAACTCGCCGCACTCCCCGTCCAATATCATACGCATGGCTTCTTCGTGGGAGAATGCTTTTTTTGTATACCCTGTCGCTGGTGAGCGCGTCATAAACATCTGCCAGCGCTGCCGCCTGTGCCCAGATGGGAATCTCGTCACCCTTCAGGCCGTCGGGATATCCCTTTCCATCCCAGCGCTCATGATGATAGCGGCATATTTCATAGCAATATTCAAAATACTTCTGGTCAGGCATATACGACAGGCTGTTTAGAATCTCGCTGCCCTTGGTTGTGTGCGTTTTCATCACGTCAAATTCTTCGGGGGTCAGTCTTCCTGGTTTTGTCAGTACAGAATCAGGAATGGCGATTTTGCCGATATCGTGCAGCATGGAAGCGTTGGCAATCGCTTCGATTTCCTCGGGCGGCAGCTTGTAGGTGTCGTTAATCATTTGCAGCAATAATCCTGTCAGGTTGCTCATGCGCCGCACGTGTTCACCCGATTCGCAGTTGCGGAACTCTATGGTGGTAGAGAGCGCTTCCACCAGGAATATATTTGCCTGCTTCAACCGTTTG
>JAJDHD010000094.1 GCA_030266015.1 Christensenellaceae bacterium OttesenSCG-928-K19
GCTGCGCATGCCGTATTGCCAGAGGCAATGAGTACCCGCTGGCTGCCTCCGGAACCGGCGCCACCAGCGCTGCCTGATGCTCCGCCTTTGGCGTTAACAGTAACAGCTTCAAGGATATAGAGTGTCCCAAGCATCGCAGTACCTGACCCACCAGCTCCTCCTGGTGCACAACCATCTCGACCGTTTGAGTTAGTGGCAGTGCTGGACATAAACTCTGTATTGAGGCCGGCAAGCCCCCCGGTGCCGCCATTACCACCGATACCGGCACCCGCACCGCCGCCGCCTGCACCGCCATGGCCCTTTTCACTACCGCCGCCCCTGTAAATATAATTGCCGTTTGAATATGGCGTGTACCCAGTTCCGCCTGTGCCGCCGTTCGCCCCACGGCCACCCGTGGCGTTCAGTGTCCCTTCGCCAGCAACAATCAATGTGGCGCCCGAAGGCAAGTAAATGCCCGCGCCTGCGCCCACGCCCACAGTCGCGTCCTCTGCCGGAAGAATTGCCGTGCCGGTGGATGCAGGCCCGCCGGTCACGCTCAATGTATGGTTCACCGGAATATAAATCACCACATTGCTGTTTTCTGGGATCAGCAGACCGCTTTGGCCCGAGATTGTAGCAGTAATGCTGGTTGTTCCACTGCCTGTAGGCGCGGTATACACTACGCCTGACGTTAACTGCGTGTAAGGCGCTGTGGGGAGCGACGTCGCAGTCTCTGTGAGTGTGTAGATGGAAAAGCTCTCTGCCTGAGCCGTCACCTCCTGCGCCTCAGTGTCCACCACGGTTTCCACCGGCTCTGCGGACAGTTCCGGCCCACCGCCATGCTGTGCGCTTTCAGGCTCAACCGTTGTTATATGAAAGACCTCGAGCGTTTTTTCCACCATGCCCTCGTAGGTGGTCTCCACATTTTGAAAAGCGACCGATACTTCGCCTTTGCTGGTATCCGGCTGGATTTCCCTGCCATCGCCATCCACAACAGTAATATCAAACGATCTTGTGCCAATAATCGCTTTGTTTCTACTTTCCTGCGCAATGGACTCCTGTATCGCTGCCTCGATGCGCTCTATTTCGCCCGCTTCCTCAATTGTAACGACCAAAAGCTGCGACCCGGCGGGAAACACGCCCTCCGGCGCGGTTACGCTCACAATAACGTCATCTACAACCGCACTTTGTTCAAAGGCTATGGCAGCGTTTTCACTCTCTTCTCCCGGCGCTTCGCTACCCTCCGTTGCTGTGCTGTTTTCATTATCCCCTGATACACTATCTTCCCCAGAGTTGCTGCTATTTGCGGCGCTACCGGTTTCCCCATTTACAGTGTCGCCACCGTGATCCGCACTGGTATTTTTTTCATCTTTATCCGGGCTGTCGCTATTCTCCTGAGGAATACCTGCTTCAACCGTCATATTTTCATTTTCCACGTCCAGACTTTCTAACCTACCTGCCGCGCTAGATGATATTTCGCTGATACCGACATCTCCCCCCAACGCAAGCGCAGGCAATGCTGATAATACCAGCACCGCCGTCAATATCATGGAAATTAGTTTTTTTATCGCACGGTTCATCTTGATTCCTCCGAAAAATATATCTATCGTGTGTCTGCCGGGTAAGGTTCTGCCGGCTGTATCTCCAGGCAACCTGCCGGCTGCAGCCTGTCTGCGATTTCCCTGACCATATCCACTGTTACAGGCCGGACGAGATTGCCGCCATTGTTCTTGCCCCAGACGACCTGCCCGACCATGTCTGTGCAGAATTCCTTTTGCCCAGAAATTAAAAATGTTTTCATTCCAGAGTTTTGCTTTCGCAGCAAATCCGACAGCCGAAGCCCGTTCATCCGTTCCATTTTTAGTTCGGTAAACAGTACGTCAATATGGTAATTGAATCCAAATTTCCCTGCCATCAACGGATCATGCGTATATTCCACGGTATCCTGCCTGAAAACGGCACGTATGTTTCCCACAAGCTCCCATAGCCTGTCGGGATTGGTATCCACCACAAGAATCGTCATACAGAAAAACCCCATTCATTTCTGGATAACTCCAGTATAAAGGGGTGTGAATAACAGATGATTAGCAAAAAGCCCGGATTTATTTAAAAAAATTGAAAACAATCATTTTTTTCTTATTGCGTGATTGATTACTGGCGCGATAACCGCCCGGCGGTAAACTCGGCCCATGTATAATTTACCATATATTCACCATGGTAAAGATTTACCGCCGTTGCTATGCCTTTATCATAATCATAGAAATCACAGTTGATTTTTGTTTCGTCAATAGCATATAAGCCCTGTTTTTGAATGATGATGTTTTCTGCTCCCGCTGCTTGTAGGGCACGTTTCATTTCGTTGATTATTACGCCCAATTGTAATTGTTTGCTGCGGGTATAGGTTTCATCGCCCCACAAGATAGCGGCAATTTCTTTCCTGCTTGCCCGCGCGCCCTGCCTGTCTACCAAATAGGCAAGAACCTCCCGCGATCGTTCGCGTTTAAAGGATACGGGGATTCCGTCAACAAACACCTCAAAACTGCCGAAGCATTGTATCCGCACGCCTTTGCCTTGCACCGCAACCGGATTACGCAGATTTTCCAACTCCCGCGCTACATCTTCCGCGCTGATTGGCTTCATCACATAGCCCGACGCGCGAAGGTCAAAAGCGTCCGCGCCATACTGTGAGTATCCCGTTACAAAAATGATATTGGTATCCCCATGAATATCCTTCAGCTTTTTCGCCAGTATCAGACCGCTCATTTCGGCCATTTCAATATCAAGAAACGCAATATCGATGCGGGTATCCCGCGCGTATTCCAATACTTCGTTTGCCGACATGAATAAGGTGACATTCGCGTCAGGCACATTTTTTAATATGGCTTTCTGTGTGCGGTTCAGGGCGCGGCGTTCATCATCAACGGCTATAATATTCATGCAGGGTTGCTCCTTCTTTTTTAGGGATTTCAATAACAGAGATCGTACCTTTACCAGGCACGCTTTCCACCGTCAGCCATCCACCACACATGGCGGCAAGGCGGCTTTGCACGTTTGCTATACCAATATGACTGCGCCCGTCCGTCATGGGCTCAGCGGGATTAAAGCCCACACCATTATCTTCCACGGTGATGCGGTAGCTGTCCACCGTCTCTTCCGTCCTTATCCAGACAGTGCCACCTTTGTGCCTTTTGGTCACGCCATGCCGTACAGCGTTTTCCACAATGGGCTGGAGGGTGAGCGATGGCAGCACAAAATCTTTGGCTTTCAAGTCATATTCCACTTGCAATCGTTCTTCAAACCGCAGATCTTCCAGTATCAGGTATTGCCGCGTATGCTCCAATTCCTTTTCAAATGGAATAAGCCCCCTTTGTGCAAGGGAATCAAGATTGCCTCGCATGTAATCAGAAAACGTCTTTAACGCCTGCGTCGCTTCCTCGTTTTCATCGCAAACGTCGCTGATCGCGTTCAGCGCGTTATACAAAAAATGTGGTTGTATCTGGCTAAGCATGATCGCCGTCCTGCTTTCGGCTAAGGCAAGCTCCTGTTCCTTCATCTGTTTTTCCCGTTGCATATGGATATTGACAAAAATGATAAGCAGTGATAACGCCATTGCCGCGTAAAGCAACATCAAGTAATAAAAGACCGCGTTTATAACAAAAGCAACCGCTAATACGACAGTATAGATGACAAATGTATTGGTATTTGATTTCCCCAGTTCTTTTCTGTAATGCAGCACAACGAAAAATATTTCCGCAAACAGGAGAAACAACACAATGCGTGGAATCATATACTGTGGACCGGTTTCTCCGATATTACCTGCGCTGATCGTATAAAACATGCCGTTGAATTGCGATATGATGAGCATAATATGGTTTACTGCCGTAATTACCAGGGCGATCCCAAATACCTTTTGTTTCGACGATTTTCCAAGAGGGATGCTTTCCGCGACATAGGCCAGCAGGATTACCACATCAAGCGGCGCGATAAAGAAAATAAGGAAATTTGATATGCGCAGCATGGCGTGTGCAAGAGCGCCGGGCTGCTCAGTGAATAGTATAGCAACAATATCTAATATCAAAAGTGCTGTATGCAGGCACAAAACCCACAAAAACAGTTTGTTAAGCCGCGCATCTCTGTCTTTGCTCGCGAGCTGGCAGACGATGAGCACCAGCAAAACCGCTGCGCCAAACGAATTAAGTACCAAATTGGCTGTCGAAAAATCCATGCAGCCCTCCTGTTTATATCAATGTTAACCTTAATTTTATAAACCACTCAAATTACATTAAATATATTGTGCCGCATTTTTATCAACATTGCAAATACTTGATTTACAGAAGTGTGCCGACATTGAAGCCGAATAATAGGCATATTTAGTGATATCAATCAAAGAGTCTTTATAAGATTTCTCAATGTTGCCCATACCTATGTTGCACATTGGTAAAAATATCTTTGAAGTATTGAAGTAGAGATTTTCTGAAAAGTACGATAAGTGAAAAACGATTATCGGTCCCCTGAT
>JAJDHD010000095.1 GCA_030266015.1 Christensenellaceae bacterium OttesenSCG-928-K19
CAGATCATTGAAGCGATACTTCCCGCAGGCCAGTGTCAGGATAACTGTGTCTTTTGGTGTTTTCTGAACAAACTCAGTATAGTAGTTGCGGCCGGGTTTTGCGCCATCACAACCACCAACCAGGAAGAAATGCTTGATGGCACCAGACTTCACGGCCTCAATCACCACATCAGCAACACCCAACACTGTTCCATGCCCAAACCCAGTAGTGGCCTGTGCACCGCCATTGATGCCGGTCATGGGTTTATCCTCCTTATACCCGCCCAACTCCAACGCTTTTTCAATAACCGGAGTGAAGTCCTTTTCTTCGCCTATATGAACCATACCTGGGTATTCTACAACAGCAGTGGTAAAAATCCGATCCGCATAATTATCCTTTACGGGCATCAGACAGTTAGTGGTGAAAAGAACAGGCGCTGGCAGATCAATAAATTCCTTTTGCTGGTTCTGCCACGCAGTACCGAAATTGCCTTTTAAATGGGAATATTTCTTAAGTTCCGGATATCCGTGTGCCGGAAGCATTTCTCCGTGGGTATAGATGTTGATGCCTTTGCCCTCTGTCTGCTCCAGAAGTAATTTAAGATCGTGCAGGTCATGGCCGCTGATCACAATAAACGGACCTTTTTCAATACTGAATGGTACAGTCGTGGGTTTGGGTGTGCCATACGCTTCGGTATTGGCCTTATCCAACAATTCCATAACTTTAAGGTTGATCTCGCCGGTTTCCATTACCAACGGTAAAAGCTCATCCATGCCATATTCTTCTTCCGCCAGCGCAGCAAGAGCTTTGAGGAAGAAACGATTGACATCTTCGCTTTCATATCCCAGCGTCTGAGCGTGATAGGCATAAGCAGCAACGCCTCGGATACCGAGCAAAATCAGCGTCTTTAAAGATCGAATGTCTTCATTGGTATCCCAAATCTTTGTCATTTCAAAGTTTTCGCAGGTAGCCGAGTCTGCAGAGATTGCAGCACGATCCTGTTCCACCTGCTTAACCATCTCCTGTAAAGAGTCATTGTCAAAGCTGACATTTGTAACTGTGGTAAACAGGCCTTCCGTTATGAGCCTATAAGTATTTTTTGTAGGCGCATGTTTTTGAGCTACTTTTGCCAGCAGAATCATCGCTCCTGTCAGATCGTCCTGCAGGTTAGCTACGCTGTCCTGCTTGCCGCATACGCCGGCTCTTGCTGTGCAGGCAACACCGCCCGCAGTCTGTTCGCATTGGAAACAAAACATATTACTCATTTTTGAACCTCCTAGTTTCTTTGTCTATATGATCTATCGATACGGAGCTACAATCCGCAGAACCCGAATCAATATTTCTTTCGAATCTTTCCTTTATTCGTCAATAATTTTTCCATCAGTAGAAATGGTAACAATCTGCCACGGAATCATTTTGCCGCAACCTTGTATCGCGTTCATTGCCGCGTTTGAAAGTCCGCCACAGCAGGGTACTTCCATTCGCACCACCGTAACACTTTTGATATCATTTTGCTGTAATATAGCCGTGAGTTTTTCCGTATAGTCACCCTCGTCCAGCTTGGGGCAGCCAATCAGCGTGATATGGTTTTTAATAAATTGCTCATGGAAATTACCGTAAGCGTAGGCAGTGCAATCAGCAGCAATTAAGAGCTTGGCGTCTTTAAAATATGGTGCATTTACCGGTAGCAGCTTAATTTGCACAGGCCATTGTGATAGCTGGCTAGAGATATCATGAGATGTTGAAGGAGCAGCGGTGGAATCTTTTCCTTCTCGCTGAATTTCACGAGATTGAGAGCCTGGGCAACCACATGCAAGTGTTTCAGTTTCTCGATTGATAGAGTGAGCATTGCTGCCAGGGCATCCACCAACAGGCGGTGTTTTCCCCGTTTTCTTCATGTTGGCTTTGACAGCGGCTTCGTCATATTCGGCAGCCTCCCGCTCCACAAAGGAAATAGCATTTGTTGGGCAGACTGGCAGGCAATCGCCAAGGCCGTCACAATAATCATCGCGCAACAGTGTCGCTTTACCATCCACCATTCCGATGGCTCCTTCGTGGCATGCTTCGGCACACAAGCTGCAACCATTGCACGCCTCCTCATCTATTTTTATAATCTTGCGAATCATATCTACTCCTCCTGCTATTGATAATAGCTTATTTGACTTTGTAAACGCAGTATACTATACTGAAAACAAATAATATGTTGGAAATCCAACAGGGATCAATAATATGAATATACTTTCTGATAAAATTAAAAATGTGAAGCTTTTTTCGGGAATAGCGGAACAAGACCTGTCATCGTTACTTTCGTGTCTTTCAGCTGTGGTTAAATCATATAAAAAAGATGAGATTATTTTTTTATCAGGACAGCCCGCGCAGAGCGTTGGAATCATTTGTTCAGGTAGCGTTCATGTTTTCAAAGAAGACTTTATCGGCAATCGGACGATCATATCGGCTTTGTCTGCCGGAGAGCTATTCGGCGAATCCTTTGCATGTGCACAAACTTCGAGTATTCCTGTCAGTGTTGTGGCAACCGCAGATAGTAAAATTATGCTCATCGACTACCGAAAGATAATCACAACTTGCCCAACCACCTGTACTTTTCATTCCCGATTGGTAGAAAACATGCTGGGTATTCTCGCATACAAAAATGTGGAACTTGACCAAAAGGTAGATGTTATCTCTCGCCGGACAACCAGGGAAAAACTGATCGCATTTCTATCGGAGCAGGCCCGAAAATTGGAAACAAATTGTTTCACTATACCCTTTAACCGGCAGGAATTGGCTGATTATTTGTGCGTAGAGCGCAGCGCAATGTCAGCAGAGCTTTCTAAGATGCAAAAAAATGGCATAATTGAAACAAATAAGAATGAGTTTAAGTTGCTATACATACCGGGGGATCCGAATTACGATAATTAGCACATGACTATCCGATTCAGTGCGTATAATCCAGTGTTTTTATTTTATCAGGCACGTCGTTGACAACGATGTCTTTCATCTTTTTTGCGAAAGGACAGGGATAACCAATAGGGGTTCCTTTTTGAATGCATGATGCAAAGGCAATGGTGTCGGCTCCCCGTTTTACCAGTTCCCGCGCGCGTAATACAGCCTTTTTTCCGGGGCAACCGCCACAGTTTATAAAGCCAATAATTTCAATGTCCTCATCTATGCCTTCAAAAGCGCCTTTTCGCTCTTGTATCATGCGAAAATCAGTCGTGCCAGGACAATAATCTTCCGTTTGCATACACCTGATAATTCCTACTTTCATACTATCTGAACTCCTCTTTTCCAATTGTCTTTTTGCTTCACCCTAACGAATCCGCTTACATTCGATTTATTCTTTTGTACCGTTTGCTTTTTGCGCGGCTTTTAATTTTTGTTTGTTCTCATACATTTGATTGTCTGCTTCTTCGATGACAGCAAGAAGAGACTCTTTAGGGTCTTCCTTAACAGCATAGCCAAGCGCAATGGATGGCTGCGGTGATATATTACGGCTGCTTTCAAATAAGCTATATATTTCCTTTACCCGTTCTTTCGTCAGTTGGGCCGTATAGTTTGGAATCAGCATGACAAATTCGTCCCCGCCGATCCGGAAGAGACGACCGCTGGCCGGACAAGTATTTTTTAATAGCGACGCTGTTGTGACGATCAATTGATCGCCCTGCTTATGTCCTAATGTATCATTCACCTGTTTCAATCCGTTCAGGTCGCCAAATATGACAGCAAGCGGCAGATTTGGTGGAATATCCAGCGCGATCGTCGCCTGTTCAAAACCACGCCGGTTTTGCAGGCCGGTTAGCGGATCGTTCTCCGCATGCTCCGCAAGCTGGCAGTAGATTGCCCGACTTTTGGTAACGTCTGTACACAGATAAAATTTTCCCTTAATTTCTCCGTCGTTATCAGTAATATTGTTTTCCTTGAAATTTACAATTGCAGCTTCGCCATGAATAGGGGGAAGGTAGAAATCCATTCCCTCGTCTTCATCTGGCGCGGGCTTGACGTCAGCGCCAGCGGCACGTAGCCTGTCTATGATATCATCAAAGTTTTGTGTTTGTTTTATCTGTAGGCGTGTGGTCCAGCGTTTTGCTGATTGATTCATCTCTGCAATCGTATTATCAGGGTACAACACAAACACCATCTCATTCATATTGTTGAATACTTCGTCTCGCGCCAGAGATAAAAAACCGGCTTTTTCGCTGATAGCTGTGCCAATATATAAAAAGATGAGCGCAATGCACATGCCGATTAATGTGATATCTAAAGGAGATGCGAAGATTTCGGAAACGGAAATAATACTGAGAGCTAAGGTTAATGTCATGCCA
>JAJDHD010000096.1 GCA_030266015.1 Christensenellaceae bacterium OttesenSCG-928-K19
ACTTATGAATACTTGGAAGATAATTTTGAAGTTCTTGCGCCAAAAGGCATTTTTCCTAACGGAAAAAGGGACGTGGGGCAAGCAACCGCAGATACTTGGTACAAATATGGACGCACTCAAGCTCTGACTGCTTTCAATAATAGGCGTAAACTTATTGTCGGAATTTTGAGCAAAGAGCCTATGTATGGATTGGATGAAAACAACTTTCTGATTGCATCTGGTGATACTGCGGGTTATTGTGCAGTATGCGAAAAAGAAGATAGTCCTTATAAATTAGAGTATCTTCAGGCTTGGCTGACAAATGGCTACACAGAAAGAATCCTACAAATAATCGGCAGCGATTTCGAACATGGATTCTATGCAAGAGGGGCATCAGTTTTGAGAACATTGCCCTTTGTCGAATTAGACTTTACAGAGCCGACACAGAAAGCCATCTATGAGCGAGTAGTGGCTGCAACTCGTGAGGTGTATGCAGTTAATGTCAAGCTGGAGGCACGTCCATCTAAAGCCGCAGCGAATGTTTTGCAGAGAAAAAAATCTGAACTGATTTCAGAAATTGAAGAACTCATAGCACGAGTTTATAGGCTTGAGTTTTAACGTGAGGTTATAGCATGAAGCTCAAAAAAAATAGCAGTGAGCAAAAATTAAGAGGCGCTTACTACACACCGCTGCCGCTTGCGGACGCGATGGTGGAGCTTTTTGCGGCAAATTCAGATAATATCAAAAGAGTATTAGAACCCAGCTGTGGTGATGGTGTTTTCATAGACAGCTTATCTAGCAGCGCATATTTTGACAACATTGATTCAGTCACAGCTATAGAGATAGAGGCAGGAGAAGCAGAAAAAGTACGCAGTAACTACGACAATTTTCCATCAGTGAATGTACTAAACGAAGATTTTTTCAACTTTTATAAACGTTGCTATCAAAAAGAGCAGTACGACTTGATATTGGGGAATCCGCCCTACATACGATATCAATACTTAACAGAGCAACAGCGCGAGATTCAATCACAAGTGCTGTTAGAGCATGGAATGAAATCTAATAAGCTTATAAATGCGTGGGTATGCTTTTTGGTTTCCTGTATTCAAATGCTTACCGATAATGGAAGAATTGCGTTCGTCGTTCCGGCTGAAATTCTTCAAGTTGCCTATGCGGAGGATTTACGCCTTTTCTTGTCAAATCAATTATCGCGCATTACACTTATTACGTTTGAAAAACTGGTTTTCCCTGAAATTGAGCAGGAAGTGCTAGTTTTTATCGGAGAAAAAGGTGGAGAGGAAAAAGGCATTCGCATAGTCGAAATGACCAATCTAAGTGATTTTGCATCTCTTGACTTGAGCAAAAATGGGTTTCAAAAACTTCAGCATGTTAAGGAGAAATGGACGAAATATTTTGTTTCAGCAGAAGATGTCAAACTTCTTCAACGCATTCGTGATGACCAACGGTTCGCAAGATTTGCAGATTTCGGTCTGATTAATGTTGGGATTACAACAGGAAATAACAGTTATTTTTCAATTGACAAGCAAACAGCTAGCAACTATGATCTTGAAGAAATTTCATTACCTCTCATAGGACGCAGTTCTCATGCTCATGGGATATATTTTACCGAAGGTGACTGGAAAGAAAATGTTTCATCTGGGAAAAGGGCTATGCTAATCCAATTTCCTGAATCGCCAATTGAAGATTACCCTCAAACTCATAGAGACTATGTTCTAAACGGAGAACGCGAAGGAGAACATGCCGGGTATAAATGTTCTATCCGTGATAGATGGTACATTGTTCCTTCGATATGGGTGCCAGATGCTTTCTTTCTCCGGCGAAGTAATCACTATCCCAAATTTGTAATAAACAAATGTGGCGCAGTGTCTACTGATACAATGCACAGGATGAAATTTGTTGATTGGGTTAATCCAGAAAATGTTTTGCTGTCATACTATAACAGTATCTCCTTTGCATTTACAGAGATATCTGGTCGTAGCTATGGGGGCGGTGTGCTAGAAATTCTGCCTGGAGAAATGGGCAATATCATGTTGCCTGTAATCCGCAATATTGATGTTGGTGTTAGAGCTTCGCTACTTGAGAGAGTAGATGCAATCGTACGGAACAATCAAGATATTGAGATGGCACTCGATATTGTTGATAAAGAATTACTTGTTGATATTTTGGGTATTGAACCACTACTTTGCAGTGAGTGTCGGAAAATATGGAGAAAGCTGCAAAAACGTAGGCTTGGCAGAGGGTGATGAAACGAGGGAGTCAGATTAGATTATAATGGATGTTTAAGTCAGATTCAAACATACTTGCAAAACAGCCCACTAATTGTGCTTGGTTCGGGAGCTTCCATGCCATATGGGCTTCCGTCTATGTCGGATTTGGCTATGGAATTGCAAAAGTATCAAACAGATATTACGGATAGCAAATTCCCCTTGTTCTGTTAAATGCTTACTACCGAAGGACTTGAAGATGATCTGAACCGGATCAAGTTGGATTATGTCACATCAATGTACCCGATCCTTCTGGAAAAGATTGGACTGCGGAAGATTTATTTTCATGATCTGCGACACCCATATGTCAAGTACATGACAAAAATATAATGAAACCCCGTCAACAATTACATGAAGGCGGGATTATTTTATTGCACTGTAAATCCTGTTTCAATGAATTTGTACTTTTGTGGTTCGAAGTCTCCTTTGATTTTTGAACGATCCAAAAGTATGGTAAGATTCTTTCTTGCCCTGGAGCATCCAACATAGAACAATTTGTAGGCATTCAGCACACCGAACACCGTACTTTCCTTCAAGCAGTCTTTAGCTTTTGTTACTCCCGGTTTTGAAAGAAACTGCGCATATTTTTCCGCACAAAGAAACTCGAAATATGGAGTACATGCAAACTTCGAAATTATTGCAGATACTTTTTCGTTAATTGCTGTTTCGTGTTGGGCATAAGAATCTTTCTTAAGGTCGTTTATCTTCATGCCGATTGTGTTTTGTAAATCGGACAACTCGTTAATATAGCCGTAATAGAATTGATGGAACGACCTTAGTGATACAGACAATTGTCCCCACATTTCAAAAAATCTGTACATATGGACTATGGGATTACTGTAGCTGTCATCCGCGACAAATACTACGCTATCATGGCTTTCCCCTTTTACCCCATGCTGCGTTGATACCTTTGGATTGTTCAAATAATTCGTTATCCGCACTAACTCAATAGCAGGTACAGCAAAGGCACCTTGATTTTCCTCATCAGCTTGAATTCCTTCCATATAGTCTGTCTCAACAATAGAAGCATCTGAAAGGATAGTAAGTAAATCAGCTATTGTTTTTGTCTCATCCTCGAAAACCACGAACACTTCTTTAAGCTTGTTGAAAAGCTTTTGCTTATCGTCGTGTGTCCTGATGTGCCAACTGTCCTTACAAAACATGGATTTATATGCTTTTAAGGTTTGAACGATTAATCCATACTGTTGAGCCTGGTAATCGCCTGCCATATCGACTATGCAGTATAATAGTTTTATCAAAGGGTCAGGATTATCATTATAGGATGTAGTCAACACATTTACGGCTGAATATGCTCTGCCAAATGAATACTTTTCCATGCAATCAAATGCTTGATAGAGGTTAAGCGCACCAATATCAGAAAATCGTTCTTTGTTAAGCAGGTACAGAACTAAAGTATCTGAATCGGATTCCTTTATTCCATTTATTGATGCGGTGATATTGTCACTAATCACTATACGGGGCGCAAAATTCGCTTTCTCTAATTTCATTTCAGGTGAGTTGTCTTGCTCAAAAGATGGATCATTATATATGTTGTTAAGCAAATTTACAATATCTGTAACGGATCGATAGTTTGTCATCAAGGTTTGTGTAGTGTTAAAAGCTTCAAATTGCTCCTCAAATGAGCCATCATAGTTTTTGTAAATCTGCTGCATTCGGTCACCGAATAGATATAATTGAGTGCTAGATGTAGCTATACTATCATAGAAAATTTTGAGAACATCAGCCATCGTATCCTGATACTCATCTATAAAAACAAACTGATATTTGGAAGATATTCTTTTT
>JAJDHD010000097.1 GCA_030266015.1 Christensenellaceae bacterium OttesenSCG-928-K19
GCAGATCGGCACAACGCCGCAGCCCGTGAGCAAACAGTCAGGCTGCCGCCGCGTGGCGGGCCGGAGCGGGGATAATACATAGAACTGAAAACATTAAGAGAATAGTGTATAATAAAGAAAATTTAAGAGGATATAGCTTTTTATTCAATAAATCTGCAATTTTAACGACATAATAAGTACGAAGTTTTTAACTGGGTGGGCCAGACATGCGTATTCAAAACAATATTATGGCGGTGAACACACACCGCCAATATACGATTCAACAAGATAAAGTTTCTGCGTCTACGGAGAAGCTTTCTTCTGGTTACCGCATCAACAAAGCAGCGGACGACGCGGCCGGGCTTGCCATATCTGAAAAAATGCGCGCGCAGATACGCGGGCTGAACATGGCCAAGCGCAACACACAGGACGCGGTATCGCTGATCCAAACGGCGGAAGGCGCGTTGCAGGAGGTGCACGCCATGCTGCAGCGTATGAACGAGCTTGCCGACCAAAGCGCCACCGGCACCAACCAACAGCTTGACCGCACGCAGATAGACAAGGAGTTTCGCCAGCTAAAACGCGAAATAAACGACATATCCGACCAAACGACATTCAACAATATGAAGCTGCTGGATGGCTCGCTCTCCGTAAAAGGACAGCAACGCACGGCAGAAACGACCGGTATCTATACAAACTATGAGATGATTGATGATATGTCCTCCATAGAGAACAATATCTCTACAACCACCATCGGTGGCGAGGGCATGTTTAAGATGGATTTTGACACGACGGGTGCACAGGTAGCGGCAGGAAATACGGTTACATTGAGTATGAATATTAACGGCGAGCAGGTGACTGCTTCCGCAAGGAATAACACAAGTAGTGAGAAAACAGGCAACGATATTATTGCCCTGTTTGCCGGAAGATATTTTTGGGGTACGGGCAGCACAATTTATAGAGCAACATATGATTCAGCAAATGCGAACCAACTGCAATTTGACGCGCTTGACGGCCAGATTGGGCGTATCAATAGCGTAACGCAAGTTTCCTTTTCCGTATCAGGCCCTACCCCGACAGAACGTTTAAATGTGCGGTTAAACTATATTAGAGGGATCAACGACCCGGTAATGGAATTTAAGCTTGGGAAATTGAAAACTGGCAGTAATTTTACTGAAAAGAAAGAACTTATTCGCGTTGCATTCAGACTTGACGGGCAGACGCTTATTTTTGATTCCGAGAGCCAAAACACAACCGGGACTGTAGATGAATGGCTCGAATCGGCTTTTGTGAACGGCCGCATGGAGTCAGGAGGTTATATCTTATTTTACGAGAATGGCCAGTTCGTTTTGCGAGGAACACACAACGATACATTTAATGAATCTTCAATCGATACTGGGGCTTGGCTAGATTCTGTATCCATCCAACATAGAACTGCTAATGAAATTCACTTTACATTTATTACTAATGACGAGAACGGGCTTATCCGAACGGATCCCGCTGTAGCACCCGGTGGATTCACCACCGGCCCCCCTTCAATCCCCAGAGCGTTTGATTTCACTTTAAGGACATTGGATGATCTGAATAACCCGATTGTGAAGGGGGATATCTTACGGCTGCACCTTGCCATTGACGGGAAAGAGTTTGAAATCACCAGAACAATAGACGCAGACGGATTAACCAAAGAGGAGGTCCTCGCGCTCTTTGCGGATGTGGTTTTTGATATGGGAAATGGAGAATTATTTACCGGCCGTATCGACAGTTCAAGGCCGGGCACCCTAGTTTTCACAAGCAACAGCACCACAACGTTTACCCTCCCTCATATGGTAGGGCCGCCCATAGAAGTTTTGCATCCGGATGCCACGCCCTCCTATCAAAGTATATGGTATCCGGACGGCGACGCACGCGGCTGGTCGTTAGATATTTCCTTAAACGATGTGGTGCTCTCTGACGGCTTGGCGGGCATGAAGGCGGGCGATGTGTTTACCATAGACGGGCAAAAGTATGAGCTTGTTTCCCCCTCCGGCCAAAAGCAGCACGCGGACGCGCTGGAGGTCTTGTGGCGCGGGCCCAACCTAGAAAGCGACCTCTCCGTATTTTTGCAGAGTATGCAGCAGGCCATGGACAAAGCAGGCGGCAGGCTGACTGTGGAGGAATATACCGGCCCCGCCGGCGAGGTTGGGTTTACCATCAAGCAATCGCGGGATGGCACGGGTGATGTGGAGGCGAAATTTGAGCCTGCTTCCATGAAGCTTTCCACCATGGAAATTGACCCCTACCGCCTGAAGGATGGCGACGAGGTGGCGGTGACGCTGACGGATAAATACGGCGAGGAAAAGCAGGCTATTTATGTGCACCGTAAGGGCAATTCCTTTGAGGATATCAAGTCGTATTTTGCGCAGTCTTTTAGCGGTTACACCACGGTGACAGGCAAATCAAACAAAATCATGTTTGATGTGGGCGGCATTGATGTGGCGCTTCGCCCCATAAAAGAAGCACATGGTGAGCTGCGTATACAGGTGGGCGCTCTGGAGGGGGAGCAGCTTTCCATCGGCATCGATTCCATGAACACGGCAGGCCTGGGGCTGGATGGCGTAACCATCGACACGCAGGACAAGGCAGGCTCTGCCATCACCGCCGTGCGCAGCGCTATAGACAAGGTGTCTGACCAGCGAGCGTATTTGGGCGCCATGCAAAACAGGCTGGAATACAAAATGAAAAACCTCGCCAACACTGTAGAAAACCTGAGCGCGGCAGAAAGCCGCATCCGCGATGTGGATATGGCGGATGAAATGGCAAGGTTGACCATCTCCAACATATTGATGCAGGCTACAGTTTCCATGCTGGCGCAGGCCAACAGCAATCCGCAGAATGTGCTTTCATTGTTAAGGTGAGATGGCAACTATTCGCAAAAGATAGCTTTTAGGCACAGTTAAACAGAAAAACGCATAAGAAAGTCACTATATACGGCTAATCCCGTATAGATATACAGAAAACCGCCCGGATTTTATCAATTTCCGGGCGGTTTTTGTGCTGTATATTTATTTATCCGTGAAGTACCATATCGTAATGTTCCAAAACCCCGTTATCTTGTTCGATAATCTCAATCATTCGGGATGCGCTGCCAGCGGGATGATTTCTTCCGGATTCCCATGCCTCTACTGTTTTTGGAGAAACGCCTAAGACTTCTGCAAATGCACGCTGGGAGAGGTTGAGACTAAGCCGGATGCTTTTTATTGTTTCTTTAGAATAGCTTTTGACCGGGCGTATTTTGGGCGGTTTTTCCCGGACGCGCGAACGCCCCGCGTTTTTATTTCCGCGTTCGTACTCTAAGGCTTCTCCAAGCCCCGTCATGATACTATCAAACATTTCTTTACTCATAATTATTTACACTCCTTTTCAAGCAACTGAATGGCCTGCTTTACTTTGTTGCGCTCGCCCTGAGAGAGATTTTCCTTTTCCTCTTTCGCAAACAAATCAATCATATAAGTCTTTTCATACTGGACAAAACTTACAAACAACACTCGTACACCGCCGCTTTTTCCTTTGCCCGGCAAAGCCCACCTAAGTTTTCTTAAACCGCCAGTGCCGACCATGACAGGCGCGGCATCCGGGTTTTCCATGATATAATCTTCCAACAAACGTAACTCGTCATCGTCCAGTCCTACATCTTCCCATTTTTTATTAAAGTGGGGAACATATATAAATTCCTGTTTCATTTCAGCACCTACCCCTCACAAACATTATACCCTATTGAATAGTAGTTATCAAGTTTTATTTTTCAACATTCTCCAACAAAAGGATAAGCCCATATATTACTCCCTACAGCCTACCAAATCGTTCTAAATCCGTCTGAGCGGATAAATCCCTGCTGTGAAACAAAACCGCGTACAGTGGCCCTTGTGGGGTTCAAGGGGAAACCCCTTGCAAGCGTCTATGTGGCGTGCCACAGGGGGAGCTTGCCATCCCTGAAAAGCATAGCGCGAGCGCATACGTTCCGGGCAGAAAACTATCCGGAAAAGAATGCGTTGACGCTATC
>JAJDHD010000099.1 GCA_030266015.1 Christensenellaceae bacterium OttesenSCG-928-K19
GCGGCAATGGAGCGGCAAAACGGGGAAGTGCTGCCCGATTCGCCCACAAAACGTGTGGGTGGCGCGCTTTTGCCGGGGTTTGAAAAGCACAGGCATCTTTCGCCTTTGTGGAGTCTTGACAAAGCACAGGACATTGACACGTTGCTACTCTGGCAGCAGCGCACCAATAAGGCGATTGCGGAGCTTTCCCTGCCGCCTGCGGAGTATTACCTGGAGTATAAGTTTGACGGACTCACTATCAACTTGACTTATGAGGGCGGCTACCTCACGGGCGCGGCAACGCGTGGAGACGGCGTTACAGGTGAAGAAATACTGGAGCAGGTGCAGACAATACGCTCTGTGCCGCTTGCCGTCCCGTTTGTGGGACGCATGGAAGTGCAGGGTGAGGCAATTATGCATCTTTCCACGCTTGCACAATACAATAAAACGGCGGCGGAGCCGCTGAAGAACGCACGCAACGCGGCAGCAGGGGCGCTGCGGAACCTGGATCCGGCGGTAACGGCAAAGCGGCATCTGGATGCGTTCTTTTACCAGGTGGGGTATATTGAGGGAAAAGCGTTTCAAAACCAGCAGGAGATGATGGTTTTTCTCAAGGAAAATAAATTCCACACCGGCCCGTATGAGCAGATATTTCAAGACATGGAATCCATTAAAAATGCTGTGGACGAGGTGGAAACACAGCGAGATACGTTGGATTTTTTAATTGATGGTATGGTGGTGAAGATCAACGATTTTGCTACGCGTGAGGCGTTGGGGTATACGCAGAAGTTCCCCCGATGGGCGATTGCGTATAAATTTCCCGCGGAGGAAATGACCACAGTGGTAGAGGATGTCATTTGGGATGTGGGCCGTAGCGGCAAGCTGACCCCCACGGCGGCGCTTGCGCCGGTGGATATTGCGGGGGTGACGGTGCGCCGTGCCACTCTGAATAATTATGAAGATATTTTACGGAAGCGTGTGCAAATGGGTTCGCGTGTGTTCATCCGCCGGTCAAACGACGTGATCCCCGAAATACTGGGCGCAGTGCCAGGGCAGGATGAAGCGGAGCTGAAGGAAATCGAAAAGCCTGCATACTGTCCGGCGTGCGGCACGGAGCTCATTGAGGTTGGTCCCAATTTATTCTGCCCCAATTCACTTTCGTGCAAGCCGCAGCTCACATCGCGCATGGTGCACTTTACCTCGCGGGACGCGATGGATATTGAGTCGCTCAGCGAAAAGACGATAGGGGTGTTGTTTGAAAAGCTGGACATTCGGGATATTGCGGGTATTTATACGCTCACCAAGGAGCAGCTTTTGTCTTTAGATGGATTCAAGGACAAGCGGGCAGACAATATACTCTCCGCTATTGAAAAAAGCAAAACACCCATGCTTTCCAATTTTATCTATGCGTTGGGAATCTCCAATGTGGGAAAGAAAACGGCGGGCGACCTCGCGAAGAATTTCCACACCTATGAAGGAATCAAGAACGCTTCCTATGACGAGCTTGTCGCCATAAAGGACATTGGCGGCATTGTGGCAAATGATATCATTACATTTTTTCACACGCAGGAATACCTGAAGGTGATGGATGAGCTTTTTGCGGCGGGTGTGCAGCCACAGGAAGAGCAGGCGGTACAGGGTGGCATATTCGACGGAAAGACGTTTGTGCTCACGGGTACATTGGCGCATTACACGCGCAAGCAGGCACAGGAGCTGATAGAAGCACAGGGCGGCAGGGTGAATTCCTCTGTCTCTGCTAAGACAGATTATGTGGTGGCGGGCGAGGCGGCAGGCTCCAAGCTTGCCAAAGCACAACAGCTGGGTGTGGTGGTGCTCTCGGAGGATGATTTGAAAAACATGCTGTCGTGATCTTTTCAGCAGCGGTTTTTTTATGATATAATGCAAATTGATTTTATTAGATAAAGTGAGGAATTGTTCATGCGCGTAACATTAGAAGAGGTAGACAGGATCGCGTCGCTTTCCATGCTTAGCCTGGACGAGCAAACGCGGTTGATGCTGCAAAAAAACCTGGATGAGATTCTGGAGCACGCGGAAAAGCTTAACGAGCTTGATACGGAGGGCGTGGAACCCACGACTTACATCCTGAAACAGCAAAATGTGTTCCGGGAGGATAAAGAGGGCAAGGTGTGGCAGCGGGATGATATGCTGAAAAACGCGCCGGAGAGCGAAGACGGGTGCTTCATTGTGCCCAAGGTCGTGGAATAGGGGGACAATATGGGTAAAAAAGAATTGACAGCCCTCGGTGTACGTGACGCGGTGGCGTTGCTGGAGAAGAAGGACCTATCGTCGGTGGAGCTGACACAGGCGTGCCTTGAGAGGGTTGAAGAAGTCGAGCCAAAGATTAACGCGCTGGTGACGATTACAAACGAGCAGGCGCTTGCAAAAGCCAAGCAAATAGACGAGCGGCGTGCAAAGGGTGAAAAGCTTGGCAAGCTGGCGGGCGTGCCCGGCATTATTAAAGATTGTATTTGCACAAAGGACGTATTATCCACAGCATCGTCAAAAATGCTGCATAATTATAAGCCGGTTTACAACGCAACAGTGATAGATAAGCTGGAGGCCGAGGACTTTGTGATGATTGCCAAAGCAAATATGGATGAGTTTGCGTTAGGGTCTTCCACAGAGACGTCGTATTTTGGAAAAACAAAAAACCCATGGGACCTGGAGCGGGTACCCGGTGGTTCTTCGGGCGGCAGCGCGGCCAGCGTAGCGGCGGGCGAGGCAATGTTTGCGCTTGGATCAGACACAGGCGGCAGCGTACGCCAGCCGGCGGCGTTCTGCGGCGTGGTGGGGTTAAAGCCTACCTACGGCACGGTGTCGCGCAACGGACTGATGGCGTTTGCGTCCTCGCTTGACCAGATTGGCCCGGTGGCAAAAAATGTGGAGGATGCGGCCTATCTGCTTGATATGATTGCGGGCAATGACCCGCAGGATTCCACCTCTGCCATTATGGAATACCCCCGCTATGGCGAAGGCATGAAAGATGACATCAAAGGCATGAAGGTGGGCGTTCCCAAGGAATATATGGAGCAGGAGCTTTCGGACGATATGCGCGCTGCGCTCAAAGATTCCATAGAAAAATTAGAGGAGATGGGGGCCGTTGTGGAAGAAACGTCGCTGCCGACCTTTGACTATGCGCTTTCCGCGTATTATGTGATTGCCGCGGCGGAGGTAACAAGCAATTTGTCGCGGTTTGATGGTATTCGCTATGGCTACCGTACCAAGCAATATGACAACCTGAAAGAGATGTATAAAAACACCAGGTCGGAGGCGTTTGGCGACGAAGCAAAAAGGCGTATTATGTTGGGCAATTATGTGCTTTCCGCCGGTTATTATGACGCGTATTACCTGAAAGCGCTAAGGGTGCGCACGTTAATCCGGCAGGATTTTGACAAGCTGTTTGGAAAGTATGATGTGCTGCTTTCGCCCACAACGTCGGACGGGGCGTTTAAGCTGGGTGAGAAGACAAGGCCCATTGATATGTATGTGACAGACCTTTTCACCGTTCCGGTGAATATTGCGGGCATGACGGCGATTTCCATTCCTGCCGCAATGACAAAGAAAACGAATATGCCGCTTGGCGTGCAGGTGATTGCAAAGGCGTTTGACGAGAATACAATGTTCCGCGCGGCGTACCACCTGGAGCAGGCGCTGGGCTTTAACGGGAAGCCAAACCTTTAAGAGAATACAGGAGAATCCCTATGAAATATGAAACAGTGATTGGACTGGAAGTCCATGTGGAAATGGCTACAAAAACAAAAATATTTTGCGGGTGCAAAAATGAATTCGGTGTTGAGCCGAATACGCATGTGTGCCCCATATGCCTTGCCATGCCCGGAACACTGCCTGTTTTAAACGAAGAGGCGGTGGAATATGGC
>JAJDHD010000098.1 GCA_030266015.1 Christensenellaceae bacterium OttesenSCG-928-K19
ACAGCGTCAACGCATTCTTTTCCGGATGATTTTTCTGCCCGGTACATATGCGCTCGCGCTATGCTTTTCAAAGATGGCAAGCTCCCCATGTGGCACGCCACATAGACGCTTGCAAGGGGTTTCCCCTTGAACCCCGCAGGGGCTGTTGTGAACGGTTTTATTTCACAGCAGGGATTTATCCACCCAGACAAGTTTTAATCACTCTGGCGGCTTGTGGGGCGTTGCAGCATAGCATAAATCCTTTATTCTAGTTTAGCCTGTTTTACAGGAACGCTTTAAAAAACCAAAAGTTGACAATGTACGATTGAATCGTATATAATGAATATAAGAAAGAGGTGCTTATGAATCGGAAGTTTATAGCGACACCAGCGTTTGATAGATACTGGAAAGGCCTTGGCCTAGGCGATGAAGAACAACGCGGCCTTGAAAAAATGCTACTGGAAAATCCACGTGCCGGCGTCGTAATACCAGGGACGGCAGGCGCGCGCAAAGTGAGGATAGAATTTGGTGGAAAAGGTAAACGAGGCGGAGCTAGGGTCATATATGTTGACATTCTGGAACATGGAAATATCTTTTTTCTCGCAGCATATGCAAAGGGAGCGCAGGAAAACATCAGCGAAGCAGACAAGAAAGCAATCGCGAACCTTATAGGACTATTAAAAACGGAGTTGGCAAAGAAAGGTAGGTAAAGAAAATGGCGAATGAAAAAAATGATGTATTTGAAAATTTCGAGCTAGGAAAAGCTTTGATAAGTAGTTTGGAAGAAGCTGTCGCTTTCACAAAAGGCGACAAGACAAAAGGCCGTGTTCGTGTGTACGAGATCCCGACGCCGGAATATAAGGCAAAGGATGTCAAGCGAATCCGCGAGGATCTTCATATGAGTCAGGCTGGACTTGCTCTTGCTTTGGGCGTGTCCAAAAGAACCGTAGAAGCGTGGGAAACAGGGAAGAACATGCCGAGCAATTCATCTAACAAGCTACTATACCTTGTTGAAAAAGATAAGGGGATTATCGACAAGCTGGTATCAGTGCGATAACAAACAGGAGTGATACAAAATGAGCAAACACGCTACCTTAGAGCCGGAAGGTCAAATTGCCAACGCTATGATTTCCGGGCGAAATGAAAAAGGAATGACACAAAAGAATCTTGCATATGTCGCAGGAACCAGTTTGTCACATATAAGCCGCTTGGAAAACGGGAACGCAAACCCGACTATTATTTTCTTAAAAAGGATTGCTGCGGGATTGGAAAAGGAACTACACATAGAATTTAGATAAAGCGGAATAAATATACAGCGCAAAAACCGCCCGGAAATTGATAAAATCCGGGCGGTTTTTTGTATGTATATACGGCTTTCGCCGAATAAAGGGGCATTGTTATGCGTTTTTCCGCTTAACTGTGCCTAAAAGCTATCTTTTGCGAAGAGTTGATCACACGTCTTTTTGCGCTTTCCTGCGTCGCCACACTATTACTCCGGCTATGCCAACTCCCGCCATCATGACCAGCATGATATACAGCGACAGGTTGCTTTCGTCGCCCGTTTTGGGGCTGGTGCCGCCGGATGCTGGCGGTGCTGGCGTGACAGGTTGCTGCTTAAATGCAACGTTGATAGTCATATCCTTTTGCACATTCTCTATGGTGTAGCTGTTGTTTGCTATTGTCACCGCCACGCCATCTACCGTCACCGTGTCTACCACGTAGCCCGTGTCTGGCGTGAATGTGAACGCCTGGCTTGCGCCTATGGCAACGGGCACATCGCCCGCCGGAGATATGCTTCCGTTTGCGCCCGCCGTAGCCGCAATGGTATGGTATGCGATGCTAAGGGACGTATCCGCATAGCCGTCTGTAAACAGCGCCTGCACTGCATACGTGCCGCTTGTAAGCGTTTTGAGGTAGCTTGCGGGCAATGTAACAATCGTGCTGCCCGCTACCGCTGTAGCGCCTACATCTTCGCCGTCCACCGTCGCTTTGTCAAAATATTGCACATCGCCGTCTATTTTAAACGTTGCGCCATCCGCGCCGCCAATATATGTTGCCGGGTGCTCCAGCACATTGTATTTGAACCACGGCGTGAGCGTAACGTCGCCGGTCAGCGCAAATGAAATCTTTTGGTCTGTTTCCGTGCCGCTGTTCAGCGTCAGCCCTGCGGGCAATATCCACTTTTCAAACGTCCGGCCGCTGTCCGGGCCATCCGTAATCTTCAATGTCACAGTATTGTTGGCTACATCATACCCAAAATTACCGGTGTCCCACGGAACGTCATCGCCAGCATCGCCCAGCATCACCCCAGACGTAGACGCAATGTTCAATTTGCCTGCCGGGGCCACAAACTCACGTATGGCGTTTCCCGCGCAGTACAGAGAGGTTAGAGCAGCGTTACTGCTCACGTCCAGGCTCGTCAGGTTATTGTTGTTGCAGGCCAGAATACCCAGATTGGTGTTACTGCTTACATCCAGGCTTGTCATGCCGTTGTTATCGCAGCGCAGAATGCGCAGATTGGTGTTATTGCTCACGTCCAGTGTGCTCAGGTTGTTGAACTGGCAGTACAGAGAATCCAGCGCGGTGTTCTTACTCAAATTCAGTGTGCTCAGGTTGTTGTTGTCGCATTGCAGATAGGTCAGATTGACGTTCTTGCTCACGTCCAGTGTGCTCAGGTTGTTCAACTGGCAGTACAGAACTTCCAGATTAGTGTTCTTACTCAAATCCAGTGTGCTCAGGTTGTTGTTGTAGCAGTCCAGCCTAGTCAGCGCGGTGTTACTGCTCACGTCCAGTGTGCTCAGGTTTTTGTTTTTGGCGCAGTACAGCGTGGTTAGCGCGGTGTTCTTGCTCACGTCCAGTGTGCTCAGGTTGTTGTTGGTGCATTGCAGATAGGTCAGCGCGGTGTTATTGCTCACATCCAGTGTGCTCAAGTTGGTGTTGTTGTTGCAGGTCAGTTGGGTCAGGTTTGTATTGCTCACGTTTAGGCTTGTTAAGTCGCTTCTATCCGTGATAGACAAAGTTGTAATATTTGAAAATGTCGTTCCCGATATATTCAGTGCGGTCAGGCGTTTGTTTGTGGCGGCTGTTGTCCACGTAGCGCCCGTCCAATTGGTAGGAGCTTGAGAGCCATCCGCAGCAACTTGTATCCATCCAAGGTCGCTTCTATCTATAATGTCATTGACCAAAGCAATATCAGCAGCATTATAATCTCCCACCGCCATCGGCTGCATGTTGCCCTGCGTCGTAAGCTGTGGTTCCGCCACTGTTACCGATATTTCCAGCGCAGTCAGCCCCCCAGCAAGCGCATAGCCTTCGGGCAGCGTCGCCGTAAATACATAATCGCCAACCACATCGCCGTCATAGCTTTTGCAGTCCCACATTACCCCGGCTACAGGTTCGCCGCCTGCCGTCAGTGCGGGGAACACAATATCCTCTGTCAATGTACCCGGCTCCACTGTAATTGCATCCGCGCCGTCCGCCAGCGCGTCTATCAAAACAGGCGCGGGCGGTGTTTCTTCTATTCCAGTGCATTGCGCAGCATCTGCCACACATACCGCACAGTCTGCATTTGAACTGTCTTCCGCGGCCGCTCCTGCGCCGTCCGTGGCGCCCACGGCACTAGCGCTTCCTTGCGCGTCGCACAGTGTTTCGCATACGCATTCCGGCACTGGCTGTTCCTGCTCATTCCCCGCAAGCGCAGTAAACGGCACAAGCGTCAGCACCAGTGTTACTATGATCGCTAAGGATATAACCATATAACGTTTTCTCATAATTAATCCCCTATATATTTTTTTCTCAGCTGGTTTCATGGTATTGTTCTTTTCAAACACCTATAGAATAAGCTATTTTACCCGCTTTTTCAAACCTTTTTTTATAGCGCCGTTCTATCGCTCCCGCCCGCCGTCTCGCGTCGGCGGCCTGGCTGCTTGCTCACGGGCTGCGGCGTTGTGCCAGTCGGC